>JAITXI010000148.1 GCA_031284905.1 Bacteroidales bacterium | reverse complement strand
AGGTAGTTAAATTACATAAACAACTGTAATACAGAAAATTAGCTAAATTACTTAAATAACCTAATTAGGTTGTCTGTAATTTAACTTAAATCGTTGCATCACAAACAATTAACACAATAGACACCCTAATTTTGGCGGAGTTAGGGTTTAAACTTTTTTCATAATAGACTTACTAATGCTAATGCGGAATCTTTTAATGCTAAAATAAAACTCTTCAGGGCTAATTTAAGAGGTCTGTCTGATAACGCTTTTTTCCTCTTTAGACTTCACAATATTTTTGCTTTGTCCCCATAAAATACGTCTGTCCCATTATTAGCGTTATAGCAAACAGTGTTTTTCTAATTTTTCTTTTTACTGGGTTTAATTTATTTTTAATTTACGTATATTAATTTTATTTTTTTAGTTTTATATCCGACAACCGCAGCCATCCAAAAGTTTGTTTATCATAAATGCCATAAGCAAAATTATCTTTAATTCTTATGATGGTTACTGTATCGCCATAATAGATATAGGAGTTTGTGCGGTTGAAATTGTTGTCGTAAAAATAGCATCTATCAACAATTGAGGTGTAACGTTGCGGAACAAAATTATGTTCTGCTTGCAAAGGTTGAATTATTTCGGTTTTTGTGTGTTCTATTTGTTGTTGTAAAGTGCTGTTTTTGGAAGATTTTGATAGTAGTGTAATCTCAAAAGCGATAAAAACAACAAACAGTATTATACCGGAAGAAATTAGTATTACTTTCCTTTGTTTTTCAAGTTTATTGTTTTTATCGGTTATACGGTTTATTTGTATTGTTGCTTCGGACGTTTTTGCTGCTAAAGTTTCGTTTAACGTTTTTCTGTTTTGTTCTATTTTCGATAACTGATATTCTAATCCTTTTATTTTGCTTTTGTATGATTTATTTTTTTTCTCTAATTCTTTTTTCTCTGTGCGAAGTTGGCTTATTTCGTTAGTTTTTTCCTCACGCAATGCTTGCCCGCAACTAATACAAAAATTAGCAGCTGACGGATAGGGATTATTGCATTGAGGACAGCGTGGCATATAGTTTAACTATTTTTTATTAAGTATATTATATATATTATTACAGGTATTACAAAAAAACCTAAATAAATCCATATAATAAGTTTTTTATAAGTTTTATGTTCAGGTACTTCGTCTTCTTTTTCAGATTCTTCAGGAGTTTCATTTAAGCTATTTTGCAGACTGCTTTTATTTTCTTTTAATTTTTCAATAATTTCATTTATACTGCCGTTTAATTTATCATTTTGCTCTTGAAGAATAGTTATACTACCTTGAAGTTTTTCGATTTTTTCGCCTCTTTCTGTAAGTGCGGTATGGCAGTTTGGACAAAAATCTTCCGAATTGGGAATGTCTTTTCGATTACAATTTGTACAATTTCTACTCATTTACTATTTATATATATTTTTTTATATTAGGAAGTCTTAATTATTGTCATTGTCTTTTTGATATGCACAATCAAGATTATTCCATTTTTGTTCTTTATGAAGTATATACTTAAGACAGCATTCATGCAATATTGAGGCTATCAATATTAATACAATTATTATAGTAAAAACCAAAATATAATAACAGAAATTCTTGTCATAAAGACCATCGTATTTTTGAATACCATGAATTTCGTTGAAATACCAAACAATGATAATAAAAGATATTGCTGCTATTACCCCTGCTATTGCAGTTGCTATAACGGTAATTCCTATCTTCCAGCATTTACATTTTTTTTCGCAACATTTATTTTCTGCCATAACTTCTCTATTGTATCAATTTTTTGTTATCTAATTTTTCTCCTTGTTCTCCTCTCTTTCCTCTTCGTCATTTATTTTTATCACAATAACTTCCACAAGCATATTTACAAATTGCCAATTTATAGCAGAAATAGAAAAAAAGTGTTGCTAATAAAATAAAGAAAAGTATAATCGCCAGAATAATAAGATAACATAAAAATTTTGGCAGAAGCGTTTTAAATTGTATTTGAACTTGTTCCTTAATTGTTGTTGTGCTATCTTTATTATTCTGAAAAGAAATATCCATTACCATATTATGAGGTATTTTATCCACATCAATATCTACTTGGTAAATATGAGAAAAATCAATATAAAATTCTTCAGGCTCCCCATTTGTCAATATTAATTCTTTTTTATCATCGTTCACCGTATCATGCAATCTCATTAAAAATTCAGCATGATTTATTGAATTGTCGCTGGCACAAAAAATCAAATTTCTATAAATAGTATCTTTATCTTTTGTATCAAACTTTACAAAAGCCGAATGCAGTTGGTCCATTTTTCCGATGCTGAAAGGATAATAAAAAGTCAAACAACTTATACTGTCTCTTTTTGACCAATGTTTATAATGGACTTTATCTTTACGAATAAATGTTACGATATGAGAAAGTATATCGGTTATACTTTCCTTTACCAATATTTCAAATTCATTATAAATATATTGGTATTCAAAATGGAAATGCTTTCTAAACGCATTAAGTGTCTGTTCTATTTTATTTTCCTTGTCTATTTTTTCGGCATTTATTGTAATGCTTATGTGATTTTCCACATTTCCGGTTAAAGCTACGCTATGGAAAAGTTCATTATCGTCTTTATGTTCAAAAGAATATGGATTGAGAGACCATGAAGTAGGTGTAATAGGCGATAAATTATGTAAAAATTTGCTTTTCCCAGAAGATAATTTTACCAAATTCATAAGAATAGAAGGCTCATTTTTTTTATTTGGTGTCATTAAATTTTCTTTTAATGCTCCAATAGCAGAATCTAATTGTGCAAAGTTTTCAGTAACATCATCTTCATGTTCAAAATCGCTAAAAACAGTAACAGACTTATTTTTGTTTGTTGCACAAGGAGGAAGACTTTCGAGTATTTTATTTGCTATACTAACAAAATTAGTATTACGAGACTGCCTATCGTTGTATTCTCGATATTTGTAATTCGTTATAAAATATTCGATATTTCTATTTTTATTTTCTATTATTTCCTCAAATTCAAATTTATCATTTTGTCTTTCAGACATGGTTAGTTTTTCTCCATTATAAACAAATACCTGATAAGTACATTTAGGGTCTTCTTTAAGTATTTTGTCAATACAACAAGCAAGCATAAAATCTTCCCTGTCTATAAATTTATTGTTTTTTGCAGATACATCAAAACCTATACGCCCATTGGTAATGCGTTTAAAATCTTCAATATCTTGTTGGAGATTCGCTTGTGCAGAAATTGTTTTATCCACGACAAAAATATAATGAACAGGTTCTTCAAATGGTTGAATATATAGTGTATCAATAACATCAGGAATTATAGGCATAGGAACAGTGTCATTATCCCAATATTCTATATAATCCTTTTGTACATTATGTTTAAGTTGATGAAGCGGGAAATTAATAATGTTTTTGGGATGAAACCAATACAAATTGTCCGATTTACTTTCGTGGTGTTTTAAATCATCGGCAAAGAAGCCACAAAAGGCAAGCACAATAGTAAACAATGCAAGCATTATCGAAGAAATAGTTTTCACAAAACCACTCTTGCAAAAGCAGCGAAATGTTCTAATGTTACAACATATTGTTATAATTATTAAAGCAATTACAATTAGATATATTATATAACTATTGTTCATCTATTCATTTTTTACAAAAATTCAATTTTTGCAGGTGTTAGTACTTCCCAATTTCCTTCGGCGTTTTTAAAAACCTTACCGGGTGTTTTGGTTATTATTTTATATATTGTTGCTATTTTGTACGGATTGTTGATAAACTCGCAAACATCACTAAGAAGGTCGGGCGAAAGTGCTCCTCCGCAATATTCAAAAGAGGAATTTTTGATATTAACTTTGAACAACGCATCGCTCTGCGTTTTGCTTTCCTGATAAAATACTTTGTTGTTTTTGGTTTTGAAGTAAAGAATATTGGGGTCGCCAATACCGCCTCTATCTTTTTTGTCTAATCGTTCCCAAATTTTTCTTATTTCTTCCCATATTTTTACTTCTTTATCTTCTTCTTCTAATTTGATACATTCCAAAACTTTCGATTTTACCAAATCTACAATACGGTTGATAGTCGCTTCATTTATTTCCAATTCAACGCTATTATTGTCTTTTTCTATTAGAAGTTTAATCTTTTCTTCTATTCTTTCGCTTTTTAGAACGATATTAATAATGTTTTCCCGCTCACAAGCTTTGCCTCGTTTCTTAAAAATGGCTATAAATATGGCTGCTATGGCTGCTATTATTGCTATGATACTTAACCAATCAATTTCAGTTTTTTTTGCTTCTTCTTCTGTCCCCTCTTCCGGTGGATCTACTTTTTTATCTTCATCTTGTGTTGGGGCAATTTTGGCGGATAATTTTTCTACAATCTTATCAGCAGTAGCAGTTAAATCAGTATTTCTAAAACTGTTTATCCGTAAACTTTCAGCATTGCTATAATTGATTTCTTTAACCTGTTCTACAAGTTTTCCTGTGGATTTAAGATTATTTGTGTTTAACAAAGTAATCAAATCATCAATATTGTTAATTCTTTCCAATGCCGGTTTAACATTCTGATTATAGTTATCTAAATCAGGAGTTCCTTGCTTCTCAAATTTTGGGACAAATGCCTTAACATATTCACGAGCAGCATAAACCTTTTGTTCTTCCTGAGTTTTTTGTGCAAAAACCGGAAAACTGCATAAAAACAGTAAAGCAATTATTATTATCTTTTGCATAACTCCAGCTTTTATTAATTTTCTTCTATTTCGTTAGACAGTGTTTGCAAATAGCCTACAAGCGGATAAAAGAAAAATGTCTCTTCTATTTTCTGTGATTTGTCGTCAAGTTCCGACATTCTTTCTATTATACCATTCTTTGCCCAAGTCACAAAATCAGCATTTCTTTTACGCACTTCTTCTGCAATATTCAATACTCTTAAATTTGTCAATGCGTCTGCAAAAGATTGCTCCTTTCTGTTTCTTGTGTATTTTTCTTTCAAAAGATTGTCCAAAACATATTTTATAAAATTCTGTGCTTCCTCGGCTATGATTGTTGCATCTTCGTCAGTTTTCATCTCATTATAAGTTGTTTTATTATCAGGCAACAATACTAATGTTTTGTATTTTGGCGGGTCGTAATTTTTGTCTGCCGCTTTAATGCCACCCTTTGCCGAAACTTCTTTGGGGTTTGTTATATTATGAATTATTGTCAATGGCTTGATGTCTATATTTTTATAAACATCTTTAAATATCAATTTAGACAACTCTTCCAGCAAATCATTATCGGCAATAACAGTTATTAATCGCGAACCGTTACCACTGAATGCTATGTGGCGAGGAATTTTCATATCGTTTTTCTTTGCTATTTGGGCAATGTGATAAATAATAGCCACATAAAACAAGACAAAAACCAATCTTTGATTTTCGTTACTTTCCAAGTATTTTTGAAAATTAATAAGTTCCCTATTCACTTCGTTTTTATCTAATATTTCGTTTTCGAGCAACGAAAAGAAGAACGAGGCAATATCACCGGTTTCTATTTGTACTTTTTTTTCATTTTTAACTTTTTCGTTTACAATGCTATTATACAAATTTTCTAATTCAAAGTTACGGTCGTGTTCTTTCAGAATATTTTCAAATTCAATCTTATACTTATCAACCATTTTTCTTGTGTCTTCTCCAATTCCGAAAATATCATTTGCAGCAAAACGGAACGAAGACATATACTTTAGTTTTTTGTCTTCTACAAATACCACATCGGTAGTACCGCCTCCAATATCTATTGAAACAAGATTAGAGATGTTTATTTTATATTCTTTAAGTTCTTTGTAAAATAGATAAGGTGCTTCAGATTCTGTTAGCGGTATTAATTGTTTACTTAATGTATCTTGAGTGTCTCTATCCAATTCATTCATGGAATCCACATCTTTGCCAAGAAAATATTTTGCATAAGCAAGATTCCAAACATTCTCTAATCGTTTTCTTCGTTGTCCTTCCATACTTAGCGGATAAAGCCAAACTATTTTTGTTTTTGCCAAATTTCCATGATTCAACAATACTTTATTACGCATTATAAAGCACAAGCAATCCACAAAATATTTCATATATTTAGTGTTTGTACTCCATTTTATTTGCGTAATGGCATGCTTAATTTCCATTTTTTGATATGGAATGGCTAAATTTGCCTGAACGAACGGATATACTTCTTTTGTGTAACTATCGAAATTATCTATCGTAGATAAAACAGTGCGGATAGGAAATTTGTATGTTACTCCTGTTTTCCCTTTCGTACCGATAATTTCGGGAATAAGATTAAGTTCTGTGTTCTCTCTAATTATATCATCGCTATCATTACTTATGAGAATTTGTTTATCTCCTACAGTAATATCAAATGGTTTAATTTGTGTACTAGTTCCAATAGTATATTCTATATGTGTATTGGTGGTGCCCAAATCGACAGCAAATGTAAATTCTTCGTGATTGGTATGATTGTCATATTTTGAAAATGTAGGTACCACAAGCATAACAACACCCTTTTCTTCATCTTTAATAAAGATACTATCGAATTTTTTGCCGTTTAAAGCGTAAGTTTGACTGTCTTTTCCACGTTTGTTATCAGGATTTAAAACAGGCTGAATGTTGTCCAATTCGTAGAATTGATTGTAAAAACTTACTTTAAAATTGTCGAATTTCCCTTTTGGAGTAAGCAATTCAAAACGGTAGTAAGCGTCTTTGTCTTCTTTAAAATCAAAATTAGGAAAAATAGCAAAATCAAGTTCGCTATAAATTATTCTTCCGTCATTGTTCTCAATATCGGCTTCGTCAATTGTTTCATAATAAACCCTGATGTATTCAACATATTCGCCTCGTTTTTTTACCGGAATACGCAAATACACCTTTACTCCACCAAGAATAGTTTTCAATTCAAGCATTGGTTTGTCGCCAAACTTTTTTGTCATTAAATCTTTTGCCGAAAAGAATTTAAAAAAGTTTTCACTCAAAGGCAACAGATAAGTAGAAACATCATCATGAGTAATATTTCCATCGAAAAAAGATATATCATTAAGCGTATAAGGCAAACGAACAATACTGTCTGTCAAGAAATCGCTTATAGTAAGAAAATGGTAAACCGTTCCGTCAGGCAAAATTCGTTTCCCGCTGTCAAAAAGTTCTTCATATTCATATTTTGCCTCAAAGTCTTCCCATTTAGCCGTTTCCGAAAGTGTCCAATTATAATATTTTGTGCCAACACCGCCTGTATTAGGCAAAGCCAATGGCATAGGATTATTTTTATTATAAATTTTACTGTCTATCTCAAAATCGCTTGTAATATTATCGTTTTGTTGCATTTTTTGCTTGTAGTATTGCCAACCTTCAAGTATTTCAACTTTCATCTCAGGCGGAAACTCAACATAATTTACAATGTATTCTTCTGCATTGCTTTTCAATCGGGCAATTTCTTCACTATTCTTCCTGATTAAATCTCTTTGTTTGTCCAAATATTTTTCAAATTCGAAAAATAAATCATACTTGCTTTTGTTATCGTTATTTTTTTTGTATTCAAGATTTTCTGCATAATCTCTTTTGCTTGCAGCCATCCAAGTGTAAAGGAATTTCTGAAATTCCCAACCTCGCTTATGCAAAGGAAAATCTCCCGAAAAAGCATAGTGATTATTACTCAACATAATATCTTTGCCTTTGAACTTGTTTGCCGAACTGAAAAACAGCGTACAAGGTGAAGTAGCACCAAGAATTTGCCCTGTTTGGTTATGTTTGAGCATATAAATAGCTGTCATTCTGTCAAAATTGTAGGCTTGGGTATCTGTTTCCAAAAAAGTTTTGAGCGTTTTGTAAAATATCGGACTTGTATTTTTTAAATCATCTAAATCTTTGCCAACAATCCATTTCAGAATAGTAATCTGGCTTTTCCATTTGTCGAAAGTAAAAAATATTTCTGCAACATCAAGGCAGTCGGATACTATTTTTTTGTATATTGCAGGGGCTTTTTCGCCATATTCCGAAACTTCGGCAAAAGCCGTTTTTGCCAATGCAATGCGAGCAAAAGGCGTAGGTATTGAAGTAGGCTCTGTTGTAGAATTTATATTTGAACTTTCAATGGAATTAATCGACCAGTCGTCATACATTTTCGATTTTTCCCATCCTTTTATTGTATTTTCCAAACCGTGTTGTGTTCCATCATCTTGCAAACGGAAAACTATTGTTTTATCGTTATTTTTATTTTCAGACATAATGCTTAATTTTTATAATTTATTAATTCTGCGCTTGCACGATAAAAAAGTTCTAAAAAGCGTTCTTCGGGCTTAAATGTTTCCTCTATTATCCCGCGATCTTTGTCTATTTTTATACTTTGTCTGTTAAGTTCATTGTCTAACAACGCCCAATCTTTATACATAAAGTTGCTTTTGCGGGGTTCAACTACATTAATTCTGTCTCTTAAAAATCTTATCTTGGAATTATCCTCCAAAATAAAAGGTGAAAATTTTCTGGTCTGTTCCTCCATTTCCTGCAACCAACCGTAAAAACGTTCTTGAATTTTTATCATTTTTTTTATTGTTTCATTATTTATAAAATTCTTGTCAAAATATAAGTGAGCGTATGGTTGTTGTCCGCGTTGTTTGTCATAAAAATTCTTCAAATATTTATGAAATAGAAGAAATCGTGTCAGCGGATTTATTAATGTTTGTTTGGTTTCGTCAGCCAAATTTGCAAAACTGACAACTTGTGCATTGTCTTCTGTTTTGCTTCGCAAGATACCAAATTCTTTGTAGATTGTTTCCTTGATTTTTTTGTTGGCATCTCTGTTAATATTTTCACTAATTTTATTCGGATTTACAAAGTCAAGCACAGCCAAAGCCGCTGCCAATTCTACAAAATGAGCATTGTTTCGTTGTCCGTCGCCTCCTTTGTTGTGTTTATAAGTCGTTACTTGTTTGTCGGCAATATAATACATTGTTTCTAATCGTTTGTCTTCTGTTTTATAATACGACAACGCTGCTTTTGCCTTATCCATAAATGTATCAGCGTTTACCTGACTATCTTTATCTTTGCCACTCTCAACAGAAAAATACGGCAAGACGGTTATTGCGCCGATTGAAGCGTTGTTTATCAACCCCCAATTGTGAAGTCCGCTGGTTTCTGACTTAGGAGTTTGCAAAACTCTGTGCAATAACGGAAAACCGCTTGCTCCTGTACCTCCAAAAATAGAACTTATAATAAATATTTTGTCGTCTGGACTAAAATCATTAGAAAATGCTTTAAAAAGTTCGCTGTCTTCAAATTGGTTTAACACCACAGACCCTACATTGGGATTGCCTTGAAAACCAACCGTCATATCCATACCTAAAGTATATTCCGAAAACAACATTTCTACCAACGCCTGATTTTCGCGTGTCATTGATCTTTTACGGATAAAATCATCGAACTTTTGTGTACTGTCTTTCAATTGCAGGCAAAGTTCGCCGCCAAGCAATTCTATATTTGTTTTGAAAAATTTATTTTGAGCCGTGTGTACTGCAACTTTATTCACTGAAATATAATCTTCTATCAACATTTTTGTACGCGACAAATCGCTGTTCGACATATCTCTGTCGATGATAATTGGAACAATTGTATCTACGCCACATTCCACGCCGGAAGCCAACAGCATCGTGAGCGATTTCAACACCCGAGAACCTGTGCCGCCTATTCCGAATACATATAATTTACTCATATCTATTATAATTTATTTTTATTATTATTACGAGATTGCGGGTCAAACCCGCAATGACGGTGTTTATTAAAAAGGTGAATATTTGCAGTTACGACTCCACCATTTAAAGCACAATGAAAAGATAATAAACCACATTGCCGAAACAATGAAATTGGCAAGTCCAAAACCCCAACAATTTGCTTTGGTAATTAATGGAAACGATTTATCAGCAAAAGTGATAGGCGTTTTTTTTATTGTATCATTATCTGTATCATCGCTACTCACCGGTTGCGTATTATCTATATTCATTGTATTAGCAGAAGTAGCATACATAAGACAGTTTTCAATATTACCCGCCTCCAAATTAGATGAATTTATGCCATAACCGATAAAAAGGTTTATAACTCCAACCCCAATAAGCACAAGCAACCACGACCACCAGCGATTAAAGCGTGGATGATTAACTACATAATAATATACTAACATAAATACAAGTGCAACGACAAATGCAATTAGACCTATTGATACAAATTGATTTGTTCCTGTATAGTCTTCTGTTGTACAATTCCAACCTGCAAGATAGTCGGCTAATTCTGCTCCAAAAAGTTTTGTAAACCAACGATAAATAACTTCAAATGGATTCATATTTCTGTGATTTTTTTATTTAATATTTATTTGTATTTCTGTATAATATTTGTCTTTCTGCGTAAAGCCTTCAAAAACGCCTTCTATTAAAAATTTAACGCCATAAGTTTTACCCAATTCAGGCTGCGAACCGTCAGTATCATTAGCATCTTCAATCCATTGCGGTAGTGGCTTTTGTTTTTTAAGTTTCACTGATACAACGCCTTTGTGCACACTGCCGGAAGTGAAATTAAGCGTGTGAGTGTATCCTTGTTCGTTTGGCGGACATACTTTAATGTTCAATTGATAATCGTTAGTATTCAATTCATAATTGGCAGCGTTTGTCAAGTAGGAATTGTCTAACAATAAATTCGCTAAATCTATATTTACCGAAAACGTAACCTTTCCCGAACGACTGTCTTTGGCTAAATTTGTAATTTCAGTTTTTGTATTTTGCCTCGACAAATCAAAATTGCCCGAATGTGGTTTCACTGCATAATTCACATCTTTATTTCCTGCCATAACAGAAAATTCTTTTATTGAATTTTGTCCTCTGAATTTAGTTTTTGGCACTTGCCTGCAAAGCTCAGATACATTTTTTACATCGCCGAGTATCCAAACATAAAAAGGACGGCTACCGTTATAATGTTTTCCTTGCTCTCGTCCTATATTTTTATCATAATAATAAAATATTCCGTTAAATTGTGAATGAAGTTGATAGACTACAAAGGCAGCGTTCTTTATTTGAAATTTTGTTGCCATTGTATTTTTTATTCCGATTTCCTGATTTAACATATATTCTTCCGGATTTTTTGTAGAAGACGGCGAAAAAACAAAATCGGAAATCAAAATAGAAATAGAATTTGGTTTTGTGTCGGTTAAAACTCTTTTTATTACATCTGAAATATCGGTATTACCTCTATTTCCTCCTCGTCTTTGAAAGTCGGCGGGTTCAAGTTTTTCAATAAAATCGGAAATTATATCAATATCGGCAATAGAATCAATAGGAATTGTTTGAGAATTTATATAAAAAAGGTTTAATCTATCGCTAACTCCCGAAATCTTTATATCACTCAAATAACTGTAAATTGCCTGTTCAAACTCAGTTACTCCCTTCACATACCCATCCATACTGCCCGAATTTTCGATATAAACATTGATTGTTGGTTTAACTTGCTCAACAATTTCTTTTATTTCTGTTTGAGGATTAGTCTTTTCTTTTCGACCACCTGTACAAGCCACCAAAACAAACATTCCTATTAATAATAGTACCGTTACTTTTTTTATTTTATGTTTTTTTATCATCAATAATATATTTTTCTATATCCTTTGTTTTCTTTTCTATACTTCTTTTCCACGTCTCTTCCGCAACTACAGCATCTTACTTTCACAAGATAGCATTATCGTAGTTGCGACTTCGCCGTACCGCTTTTACAACACCGCCGTCTCGCAAAAGCGACATCGCCGTGTTGCAATAATAAGATGGTATTCTTACAAAAACATTATTTCGACAACGAAGCAACATCTTTTAAAGTAGCCTTTTCGATAGTCTGCTTTAAACTTGCCGACTCGGTAAAACGTACACGCAATTTCTTCACTTTCGCTGCTGTAACTTCGGCTTCGGTTGCTACGCCTTCGGCTTGTGCTGTTACACGAAAACTTCCCAATTCTCCTAATTGTACGGTACTGCCGTTAAGCAATAAGTTTGTTACCACTTTTAATAATTGAGATACTGCCATCTCTGCTTCCTTCGGGTTTAAAGTCGTCTCTTCTGCTAACAATTTAGCGACTTCTTTTTCTTTTACCAATCCTGTACTTTTTAATACCGGATACCATTTTTTCGGAGCACTTGTGTCTGACGGATTACCGCGTTCGATTTTGTTATAAAATATAGGCATAGCTATTTTGTTTTAAATTTAACATATTATAATTAATTGTAAAATAATTTGGAAAAACAGCGAATAATCCGTCTATACATTTTATATTATTACAATTTGGAAAATTTAACATTTTTTTATTTTCAGACAACAAAAGTAAACCTTTTTTTTATTATTACAAAAAAATATCTGAACTATGATTTTTTTTATTTGTATGATTATTATGATTTTCAATTACGGAAATATTATATATCTCCCAATGAAAATTGAAAAAATACTACCTCTGCAAATAAAACATTATGATAGCTGTTTAGCCTTATTTTATTTATCACGTTCGCATACGTCAGAATTTATAACGAAGACAGTCCTAACGTTGTCAGAAGAAATTAACAAAATATAGTTCTATTAACAATAAATTTGTTTCGTTTCCAATTCATCTCAATAAAGTAATCTCTCCTGCTTTTTCATAAAAAGTTCCGTACATATCCTCGAAAGTACAATGCCAAACGTAAACTCCATTTTGAAGTACATTTCCACGATTATATTTTTTCCCGTTCCATGCGCCTTCTGAATTTTCAGAACAATCACCTGCTGTTTTTGCTTCCAAATATTTATCGGTTTCAAAAATAATATTTCCAAATCTGTCTGAAATTGAAAATCTGAAATTTCTCGGGTTAATAAAATGCCCGCACGGTTTGACAAAATCGTTTATTCCATCGCCGTCAGGTGTGAAAGAGGTTGGCATATAGAATGTTAGAATATCTTCAACAATTATTTCACGGCAAGAAGTATCAAGACAATAAAAATTATTTTCTGTAATCAAACAAACATTATACGAATCAATATTTGGTAAATAATGATGAAGCGGAGTTTTAATTTCAGCACTATCGCCATCTCCAAACGACCACAAATATTTTGTTGCTCCTATTGATAAATTTTTAAATTTTATTTCCGGATTTACAACTGTAATATTTTCAGGTTCATAACTAAAAATCGAATGAGGTTTTGGATAAACAGTAATTAAATCTTTGGCTACTCTTCTGTGAACACAGCCTGCTGTATCGGTTACTTCAAATATAACATCATAAATTCCTGATTCATAATAAGTAAATTCTGTATTTCTGTATTTTGAAAAATTATTATCGCCAAATGTCCAGAAATAATTAATAAATTTCATTTCCGAGTGGTCGGTAAATTCGACTGTTAAAGGAGGACAACCTTTTAAAACACTAGCCGTAAATTCAATATTAGGATTTGGTCGAACTTCAATCAGAACAGAATCCTTTGCCGTAGGAGAACCACACATATCTTCAACAGTAATATAGTACCAAGTTGTTTCCATTGGATTTACTATAAATGGAGAGCCGACTATTCTTCCGTCTTGAAGTCGCATCATGTATGGTCCTCCATTTCCGCCAATTATATTGACTCTGATTATATCGTCTTCGCCCGGACAAATTAAAATTTTTTCAGGAACAACCGAAATTATTTGTATTGCCGGATTTACAGTTATCGTAATCGGATTTATTACAAATTGACAATTATTATGGTCGCTCACTGTAACAGAAAATTCTGTCGTTTGAGTTGGGTTTAATGCCCATGAATTGTTAAAATATTCATTACCTTGATTATCAGACCAATGATAGTCGTAAGGTGGAGTTCCGCCGGTAGTTTCGGTTATTAGGAAAACATTTTGTCCATAGCAAATTGTAGAATTTTCTATTGGTGTGGAATAAAGTGGCACAGGTTGTCCGATATTGAAATTTGCTGTTAATTTACAGTGATTTGCGTCATAAACAGTAACAATATAATTTCCGGCAGGTAGATTTATAGAACTATCGGTTGTTCCGTCATACCACAAATAACTGTATGGCATAGTTCCGCCGGCAGGAGTAATTGCAGCATAGCCATCGGCAGAACCGTAACATTTTGTAGAATCGCTAAAAGTTGCATAAGTAAATTTTGGAGGTTGGGTAATTGTGAAATTAGCGACTGCGCTACAATTATATTTATCTGTAACAGTTACAAAATAATTTCCGATTTGTAAATTATTGCGAGCAAAACTACTGTTATTATCATTCCAATTATAATAATATGGAGAACTTCCACCTTCAATAATGACAATTATTGTACCATCATTTTGATTATTACAATTTACATTTGTGAAAGTTGAATTATTAAGATTGATTATGGAATTTTCTAATATTTGAAATGATTGTGAAGAAGTACAGCTGTTATTATCAGTAATTGTAAGAGAATATAGATTTGGACATAGATTTTCTATATTATTTGTTTCTGAATTTGGAATATTCCATGAATAAGAATAAGGAGGAGTTCCGCCAAAAGCATTTGCTGTAGCATAACCATTACAAATTTGATAACATATTTTTTCAGGAAAATCAAGAGAAAATCCTAATTGAGGAGGATTAAAAATATTTTGTACAGAATATGAAGAGCAAATATTATTATTAATAGTTAATGATATTTGGTAAGAGTTTGAAATCGGATAAGAAATCTGGTAGGGTCCACTACCGGAACCAGAAATTATATTACAAAAACCAAAATCCCATAAATATTCAGCACTTGATGTCATATTTCCTGTATAAGTAACGTCAACAATATCAGAGAAACAATTGATAGGACTTATTACAAAATCAGAAGTAGGAGGTTTGTAAAAATTTACTACTACAATATTAGTTATAGTATCACAAATCGAAATTAAGTTTCCTGAAAAAATATATTCTCCATAATAATTTCCTATATTTACTGAAGTGTTTGGATTATTCGGATTTTCAAATATTGGCAATGGAGCCTCAGCAGGTTTATTTATACAAGTCCAAACGCCAAAATTTCCTGTTGATATATTTGTTGTGAAAGTATATGAATTTCCGCAAATTGTATTTCCCGGATCTAAAAATGGATTATACAAAGCACAACAGGCAGGAATGTCTCTTACTGTGATATTAAAATTTGTTTCTAATGGACAGCCGAAATCATCTACAAAATCTAAATGAATTGGTTGAATAGTTTGAATATTCGGTGTAGATGTATTGTAAAATGTGA
The DNA here is from genome assembly GCA_031284905.1 of Bacteroidales bacterium. Taxonomy (GTDB): domain Bacteria; phylum Bacteroidota; class Bacteroidia; order Bacteroidales; family ML635J-15; genus Bact-19. The sequence goes on along the minus strand of JAITXI010000148.1, from coordinate 4,895 downwards.
AAGTAGAACAATTGTTTATACTGTCATAAAATAATGTTTCAAAACCTTGATTTGCAGAAAATGTTGGAGCAGAATATTCTTGAGAGTATAGCCATGAAGGAGAAACCCCATTCGCAAATTCAATATACCAATCTGACAATACACCACAATCATTAAAAGAATAATCACAAATTTTAAGTGTCCATTTTCCGTTTAACGGACAGCCAATCAAAGGACTAAAAGGCATTGCTGTGGAATAAATTCCTTCAGGTAATTCTGTATCGACAAAATGAATTGATTCGTACCACATTGTTGGAGCTGCTGTGTTTTCTGCAATGATGTATTCAAAAGGTACTCCATCGTTTTCACATGTGCACGTTGAACCAGGAATACCTAAATTTGTTCTTAATCTGCCTTCTGAAATCATTACCGATGTTTCATTTGGACAAATTATAGAAATTTGTAAACCTCCAAAATGCTCGTGTTGCAGCCAAGTATGGATACCAATAATATCATCGACAGAAGTAAGTACGGCACCTTCTTCAAAATCTCGATATATTATCTCAGAATAATAACAAGCACTAATTCCTGTAGGTAGTGTAACACAACGAGGAGCAGAATAATTTGATGGAGCTAAACAAATGGTTATAGGTTCTCCGGGACAAATTAAGGTGTTATCTATATTAATATTTGGAGGAAGATTTATTCTGACTTTATAATAAAAGTCATTTAATTTAAGGTCGCAATAAGAAGGAATTGAAGTTTTTAAAATAACATCATATTCTTTTCGTTCAAAGTATGAATGAATTACAGAATTTAATCCCATTCCTTGGTCGATAGGATTATTATCTCCAAAATTCCATTGATATAAAATTAAAGAATCAGCAAAATATTCTCCTGTAACTAAATCCATTACTCTGGCGTTGAAAGTTATTGGTATTGATTGATTTTCAATTTCATCCCAACAAGTATTTACAAATAGAATACCGTCTTTAATAGTTGTTTGAGGAGAAGTAGAATAAATTTCAGCAAGAAATCTACCTGCATTAATTTCAGGAGGACGAATGCAAGAGACAATAATTTCCGGGATAAAAATTGTGTCGTTGAATTGATATTCACCACCACCGTCACCACCTCCGTCACCGTCACCGTCACCACCGCCACCGCCACTTTCTGAAGTAATAATAATTGGACAATCTATAAATACATCAAATATTGCATCTTCTTCGCTTGGAGCGATAAAATTTATCAAAAAACAATTTCCTGAAATTTGTAGAGGTTCGGTACATTCCGCATAATGGTCAAATAATATAGTTTGCCCATCTGAGTCATATACTTGGATTGATGTTGATTGTTCATTTATATGATGATAATGTATTTGTGAATGAACAATGGTCGTAATTATTTGATATGTCCCATTTGGGTTATAAACAGTGTCTTGAGATAATATTACTTCTGTATATGGGAGACAAACTGTTATTGAATATGGTACTCCGATTTCGTAATCACCTAAAGAAACAGTACAATTACAACAAGTAACAATTTCTCCGTTGTTCCCTGCTAATGTGTAATTTTCTTCTTCCTGAGCAGTTGTTGTTAAAAATAATAACAAGCAAAAAATAAAGAAAAAACTTTTGAATAGATGTATAGATTTCATAACAGTAGTATTTGTTATATATAAGACGGTAAATTTCGTAAAATGGTTGCTTTTTAAGAATATTTTTTAAAAAAATTACATCTAAAGAACATTCATCCGTTTACTGTTCAATCATAATTTTATAAGATTTAAAAATTCCATCTCCTTCAAATATCAGTATGTATATTCCTGATTTTAAATTATTTATGTCAAATGAATAACCGAAATTTTGTTCAGCAAAAATGTTTTTTTCAATAATTTTGTTCCCAACTATTGAATATAGTGAAACTGTTAATTGTTTTGGAGAATCAATTTTTATATTAAAATTTAATTGATTTTTAATTGGATTTTGAATAATTACATAAAATTGATTATTAGTCGATGAAGATTCGATATTGGTAATATTTTCAAATTGAAATTCTGCAACTACAGGCAAATGGTCGCTCATATTATAGAGAGCATTTATAACATCTGATGGTAAAGTTGTATTGTCGGGCGAAATTAAATTATTGTTAAATCTGTTTCCATCTTGACCTACAGCCCAATAAGAATTATTTATATATTTCATTTTTTTTGTGTTGTTCAAAATTGAAGAACTAAGCAAAATAAAATCGAATCTATCGTCAAACCCTCCTGAAGCTGCGCATCCATTACTCTCTGTATTGTGAGTAGATTGAGTAAAATAATTTTTATAGGTGTTATTATTGTTCCAAGCTCCAATTTTATTAATAGGGTCAAAAAAAGCAATTTCGTTATTTGTTGGATTTATTAAATTTTGAAATGCCGGTTCTGCTGAACTATAAACATTGAAATCTCCAACAATAATGAAATTATTTGTTTTATCATGATATTGATTTAATCTGTTCATAAAAGCTGTAACCATTTCTCCTCTACTTATTGCATCTGTCGAACCTGCTTTTAAATGTGCTATCACTACATGAAAATATGTTCCGCTGTTTTTATGTTTTAAGCGATAAATATTAATATCTCGAACAGAGGTTGTAACAGCCGGAATTAAAGTATCAATTATGAATTTATTTTTATCATAAAATAAACAATTTACCAGCGGAGAGCCTGCAATATTTGTAAAATCGGTTCTTGCCCAACGAGTTTCGCCATTCACATTTAATGCGTTTCCTAAAATATACACGGGAAATTGAGTAGAGTTTTTTAATTCACAAACTGCTAATATATCAGGTTGTTGATTTTCGATTATTGTTCGTAAATATCCTGTTTTTGTTATGTAATTATTGTTTTGTTCCGTACAATAACTTGTAATATTTCCAAAATTTAATAAATTATATGACATTATCTTAATCGTTTCTTGCGATATTGAAAATTTAATTAAGAAAATAAAAATTATGTTTATGATTAATTTTTTCACGATTCTAATTTTATTTTATTTATAAAAATGAAAGCTAATTTTTTGCAATTTGTTTTATATTAACTTCAATAATCTTACCAAATTTTGCCAAATTTTCCATGTTAATATTTTTTTTGTTTCCAACAATAGTAATCACTATAGGACGATTTTCGATATTTTTATTGTAAAATTTTATGATTTCGTCAAAATTCAAATTTTCATAAATTTTTAAATCTAATATTTTGGGGTCTTCTTTATAGCCTGACAGGATATATTGTTCTATTGTCGAGCTTAATTGTCTTTTGTTAGGAATATTGCTGTTAATCGACTGAATAAGAGTTGATTGTATTTGTTTGATTCTGTTTTCCTTTTTTGGCATTTGTGTAATTAAACTATCCATTATTGAAATAGCTTCGATTGTTTTATCACTTTGAGTTCCTATAAAAGCTCTGAAATATCCGGGCTTTTCAAGATTTTCTCCAAAATAATAATTTCCAAAAGCTGAATATGCTAATGAACGAAATTCTCTGATTTCTTGAAAAATCAAGCTTGACATTCCTGCTCCGAAATATTGATTAAAAGCATTGCCAAAACTTCTTTCTTCAAGTGAATTTTTGTTGCCCGAAATATAAAAATTAATTTTACTCTGGACTGCTTTGGGTTCATCTAAAAAGAAAATTGTATTTTCGTTATATGTTTTTTTGTCTCTGATAATTGGATAATTTGTATTTTCCGAATTTTCTTTTAAAGGAAGTTCTTTTTGTAAAATAGAAAAAAGTTCTTTTTCGTCTAAATTGCCGGAATAATGAATTGAGCATGGTTTTGTAATTGTTAAAGTTAATAAATTCAATAAATCATCTGATTTTATTTTTTTTATTTCACTTGCTGATAGTCGATTAAGATATTCGGATTTTTCTTCATACATGACGAATTTCAACAACATATCGGAAAGATTATCTGCATCTGTTTTTTCAAATTTATCTTCAAATTTTTTGTTTTGAATTAAATTTTTCAGTTTTTTTTCGTCTGATTGCGGATTTGTTATTAAGTCGTTGATTAACAACATAGTTTCTCGTAAATTTTTATTAAAACCATCAATTGAAATAATAAAATCATTATTTGTCGCAGTTACTGAAAAAGTTGAACCAAGTTTTTGCAGATTTTTATTAAAATTTTCCAAATCTGTATTTTTAGTTCCTATAAGTTTAAGATATTCAGATAGCTGCGAATATTTATTATTTGTAAATAATCCGCTGTGAAATTTAATATTTAATTTAAAAATATCGTTAATATCTTGTTTTACGTAATATAATTTTGAATTTTTGTTAATGTCAAAAGTTAGAGCATCTTTTTCAAAATTTATGATTTCGGGTTTAATTTGTGTGTTTGGCATTTGTTCAAATTTTGCCATATATTCCGATTTTGCTTCGGTGTTTTTTGGAATAATAGGGTCGAAACCGGGTTTTTCGAGTTTTTCTTTTTTCGGAAATCCCATTTTAGATTCAAAAGATAAATAATTTTTATTAAAATATTTACCGGCAATTTTTTGAATATCTTCAATATTTATGCTTTGAACTTTTTTGGAATAAGAAATAATATCACGCCAATCTTTGTTTTGTACAAACATCTGTCCAATAATAAAAGCTCTTGATTGAAAATTTTCTAATTCTTGTTCGTGTTCTTTTATTAAATTTAATTTTATTGCTTCAAAAAATTCTTTATCAATATTTCCGGATCGAAGTTTTTCTAATTCGGCATTAATTAATTTTTTCACAGTTTTATGTGATTGTCCAAGAATTTTAGGAACATAAATAATTACGAAAGCTCCATGGTCATTTCTAATATCATTCATACCATAAATTCCCATAATTTTTCCGTCAAGATTTAATTTATCAAAAAGACCTGTTTCGGAAGAAT
>JAITXI010000135.1 GCA_031284905.1 Bacteroidales bacterium | reverse complement strand
ATTATTGGTGTTGGAAGAGTTGAGGCTGAAACTGTAAATGGTGCAGAAGTTTTTGAACAGAGACCATTTGAGGCAACAACACTATAAACACCTGCTTCCGATACAGAAATTGTTTGACCCGTTGCTCCGTTCGACCAATTATACGAATTTGCAGCAAAAGAATTATTTACAGAAAGTGTTATTGGTGTGCCGTTACAAACTACTGCATTACTTGGATTTGATGTTATTGATAACGATGCTAAAGAATTACCAAGGGTTGTTATAGGCAAATATTCAGCCCATATCTTGTTCAGGCTTTCTGTTTTTGTACCGGATACTCCTGCCAAAGCATTCGTTTGATTATCTAAATTTATCATTGGTTGGCTATATTGATTTGAATCAACTGCATACATTAATTCAGGATAATTGTTTGTATGCTGTAACAATAATATATGACCTGCTTCATGTAAAAGAACATTGTAAAAACCACAAATATTCGCTGAAATATTATGGCTCATGTTTGTGCTGTTATCCCAATTATAATTTACATTATTTATTTTTATATGAGAACCTAATCCCCGATAATATTGGTATGGAGGAGCTCCACCATCGCTGCCAACCCAAAAATTAGGTGTTGTCTCCATTTCTACATAATCAGGTAAAGAACTGTCAAAGCCGATAACATTTAGAGAATCAGCAAAATAATTAGCATAAACATAATCTCCGGAACTATTCTTTTCGATATCAATATCTATTCCCGTAGCTGTTCTCCATTTAGTTATTACAGCTTCTATTGCTGCTCTTGCTGATATATTATAAATTCCGCTAAGATTATTGTGCAAAGTAAACTTAATATCTTTATCACAAGATAAACGTGCAAGATAGACCCTCCTGATTAAATCATATCCTTCTTTGTGATTTGATATTGAATAATCTATATTTAAAGCTGTTGAACTTATCAATGAATCGTTGTAAGTCGTTTTTATTTTTATTGGTCCGGTACCGGCTCCTTTGGCTGGTTGAGATTCATATAAATCATACCAATCATAAACCAAAGAAGGTACTTGTATTTTTATTTCTTCATTTGTCCAACTTACATAATATTGATCATCTAAACCTTTTAAAAATGTATTTCCGTCTGCTACAATAGAATCTTTAGTTACAGGACTAAACTGTACAGCACCTCTCGTATTTCCAAAGCCTCTGCCGTTTATTGTAAGAATATCGCCTGTGCCCGCATGTTTGCTTATTGTCGATAAATCACTATAGATTTCGGGGTGTATGTGTAGATTGACATCAATATAATCAGGAACAATAAAATGAATTGAGTCGTACATAAAAAAAGGCACTTGATTATTTTCAGATTCCGAATAGGATAAATTTGACATTTGAGTCGGATTAGGATTAGAAAAAAACTTCATACGTGTATATCCAATAGCAACATCTACCATTTCTATTTTGAGATGAAATATTCTTATTGTATCTTCTGTTACTTGAACAAAACCATTAAAAGGCTGAAGATAAAGTGGATCCGCTATTCCTATTCTTATTCTCGGAGATATAGAACTAATCCTATCATACATTGTGATATTATACGTATCTATATCAAAAATACTATCTAATGTGGTAGTTACTTTTCCTTTTGATATTAACGAATCTGTAATAGTTAATATATATCCATCAAATTGCATATTATATAAAAAACACCTTAAAAACGTATCTGTATTATTTCCCTTTATACATATATCTACATGAAAAAAATTCTTGTTTTCGCTACTATCATAGCAAGCTGTTTGATTTAATAAATACGCCCATAGCTCATTTGTTGAAGTTTTAGAATTGTTATTGATTTTTTTTTTAGCTTCAATTATTTTATTCTGAACATCATTTTTCATGTCATTAGCTTCTTGTATTAACTCTTGTAAAAGTTTTTTAGCATCTTGGTTATATTTTATTCTTTCTGTTGTCTTTGGATAATTATATAATAAATCATTTATAAAAGTCCATTGTTGGCGATATAATTGAACTTTTTGGAAATACGAAGTAAATATGCTGTCTAATTTTGGCAAAGTATTAATATCATTAGAAACTTCAAATTTGGGATAGCCTTTCTTAAATTCTTCCAATTCCGCATATTTTTGTTTCCAATATTTATCGTTTTCGTCATAATAATTTTGTCCCGAAACGCCTTCAAATTGTTGCATATATTCAAAGAGTTCTTCGCGATTGTTAAACGATAAACCGTTTAAACCGGTGATTTTGCCCCATATTTTTAAAGATGCCCTTTCTTTATCTCGTAAAGATTTTATTTTAAAATAATTAGAATAATTCTCTTCTGAATTTGGGTTTTCAGGATAATCTGATTTCTTACAAAATATAATTGACGGATAATCGTAAAGAGCTAATCCGTAATCATCAGCACGATTGTCTCTATCATAGTCTCCCCAAGAGTGAATCGCCTTATTCCCGTAAGGTGTTTTTTTGTATATCGTTCCTCTATTTTTTACAAGAACTATTGTATCATTAGCTTTAATTAAGGACATGTCTCCTTTATATACGTTTAATACTACAATTTTGTTAATTGTATAAATATCTTCCCGATTAAATGCACCTTTAGCATCATAAGAATAAAATTGGTTACTTATTGACTTGACCTCTATAATAAACTCAGCTTCATTAAAAAATTGCTCATTTGTGAGCATATCTTTGTTCAGGTTTTTCTGCTTTTCTTGTGCAAAAGTATTCCTGTTTGGTAGAATTTGTGCTCTTATATTTGTTGCAAGAACACATAAAATCGTACAAATTATTATAATTGTTTTTTTGCTTACGCGAGGTCTAAAGACGTTCATTGCTTCTATTTTTTTATTTTTAACAAATTAAATTTTTTCATTTGTCAAAAAAATCTTCCAAATCTTTTTTGCCTTTTTTATACTTTTTTTTACTCGCTTATTCAGAACTCAGGTTTACAGCAAATTTAATATTTGTTCTTTTATTTTTTCCAGTTCGTCTTTCATCATTATTACTATTTTTTGAATTTCATAATGATTTGCTTTAGACCCAAGTGTATTGATTTCTCTACCAATTTCCTGACAAATAAAGTTAAGTTTTTTCCCGGAATTTTCTTCATACATCGTTTCAATAAAATATTCACAATGTTTTTTGAGTCGTATTTTTTCTTCGTTTATATCTAATTTTTCCAAATAAAAAAACATTTCCTCTTCAAATCTATTTTTTTCGATACTTATTGTTTTTGAAATATTGTCATAATTTTGAACTAAACGTTGTTTTATAGTTTCAATTCTTTCTTTTTCAAATTCTGGTATTGTTGATAAAAGGCTTAAAATTTTATTATTATTAATTAAAATTTCTTTTTCTAATATTTTCCCTTCTTGTTCACGAAACGACAAACATTTTTCTGTTGCTGATTGCAGACATGATTTTACAATTTTCCATTCTTCTTCTTCATAGACTTCAGTTTGTTTTTCAACAATTTCAGGAATCTTTATTAAATGATTAATAATGTCATTAGGAAAAGGTATATTATTACTATAACATATTTTTTCAAGATTAAAATAATACCTTAAAAGAATTTCTTTGTTGATATCCGCATTTATATTACTTCCATCTTTTTCAATGTTTATTGTGAAATCAATTTTACCTCGACCAAATTTTTGTGAGATAAAGGAACGAATTTCTAATTCTTTGTCTTTATATTGAGGAGGAATTTTTATTAGTAAATCAAGGTTTTTTGAGTTTAAGGATTTAATTTCTACAGAAATTTTTTTGTTTTGAAAAATTTTGACCTCGCTACCGAAGCCGGTCATTGAATATGTCATATTTAGCCTATATTTGAGATGTGTTGTAGCTCGGCGTAGTTTACTATTTTAATATCTTTTTTATTTAGTTCTATTAATTTTTCTTCGGAAAACATTGATAAAATACGAATTGCGTTACTTGTTGTCATATTACATAAACTTGCGATGTCTTCTCTTGTCAGACACGCGTTAATTGTTTGTTTATCAGCTTTATAACCGTAAGTTTCAATTAAAAAAAGTAGTCCTTCTGCTAAACGCCCTCTTACATGTTTTTGTGTGAGATTTATTGTCCTTACATTAGAAACTCCCAATTCCAGCGCTAATGAGCGTAAAATTTCAAAAGTCAATTTTGAATTGTTATTCATTATTTTGAATAAAGGCTCTTTTTTTATTGTACATACAACAGAATTTTCTAATGCAATTGCTGTGGAAAAATAAAGTTGTTCGGCAAATAATGCTCGATAACCAATAAATCCACCTGGTTTTGCCAATCTCACTATCTGTTCTCTGTTTGAAACGCCTTCTTGAAATATCTTTACTTTACCTGCTAATAAACAAATTAATCCAACAGGAATTTGCCCTTTTTTTATTATATAATCATTCTTTTCATATTCTGAAATAATGATATTTTGCAGTAATTCCTCTTTCTCTTGTGCTGTTAAATTTGAATTTGACAGTAGCGGAATTTTTTGATATATAATATTATTTACTGTAATATTTGGTTCCATTTCAAATTTAATCTAAAAAAAGAGTCGATTAATTACAGTTTATAACCAACTTTTAGTAGCGGAGGCTGGACACGAACCAACGACCTCCGGGTTATGAGCCCGACGAGCTACCACTGCTCTACCCCGCAATATTTTACAAAATTACTCTTTTTTTCCCAATTTTATATATTTTTATTGTTTATTTATACTAAATGGGCATTTTTTTATACAAATAACCAATTTTTGCATACTAACTATTAGAAAATTCTATGATTTTATTTAACCACTGAGGAATATTTATGTGTTGTGGACATTTATTTAGGCATAAATTGCATTTTATACAGTTTGAATATAATTCTTCTTTTTTTAAAATTCTGCATTCCATTTCAAATAAAAATTTGCTCATCGGATTATTTTCTGATTTTCGTACTAAATAACTATTATAAATTGATAGATTTTTGGGAATATCTACTCCTGATGGGCAATCCATACAATATCGACAGGCTGTACATGGAATTGTGGCTGCTTTTCGATATGCTTCAAGTGCTTTTAATAGAATTTTTCGTTCATTTTCTGTTAATGGCTTAAAATTGGAAATTGTTTCAATATTATCCTCAACTTGTTCAAAATTTGACATGCCGCTTAAAACAGTAATAACATTCGGTAAAGAAGCCGCAAAACGTATTGCCCATGAAGCTATACTTTTATCAGGACTTACAGTTTTTAATATCAATTCTGCCTCTTGTGGAAGTTTAGCTAAACTTCCACCTCTAACCGGCTCCATTATTATTACAGGAATTTCTTTTTCCGTTAGAATTTCGTATTGTTCTTTTGCTTTTTGTTGTTCCCAATCAAAATAATTTAACTGAATTTGGGCAAATTCCCATTCATATCGTTTTATAGTTTCCTTTAGAACTTCAATATTGTCATGAAATGAAAATCCTAAATGGCGAATTTTCCCTTCTTTTTGTTTCTGTTTTATTTGCTGATAGATTTTATATTTCTCAATTTTTCCTAAATGTTCAAGATTGATATTGTGTAACAAATAATAATCAAAATATTCAACTTTACATTTTTTCAATTGTTCGTTAAAAATTCTTTCAACATCTTTTTCTGATTCAACAAAAATAACAGGCATTTTTGTCGCAAGATTAAAAGAATTTCGAGGATATTTTGATAGTGCTTTTCCAACAAACTCTTCCGATTGATGTTCGTGATACATATAAGCTGTATCAAAATAATTAATTCCATGATTTATAGCATAATCAAACATTTCTTTCGCTAAAATCTCATTAATTTTATTTGTGTTTTCTATTAATGGTAAACGCATGCAACCAAAACCCAACAGAGAAATTTTCTCTTCTTTATACTTCCTATATTCCATATTATATTTTTTTTATATCATTTTAGAACCAAGACAAATAAATGAAAAACTAAAAACAAAAAGTGTCGTTTGTTTCTAATTAGTCTTTTCGTTCATTTTTATAACTTTTCTTGAATAATTTCAGTCAAAATTTCAGAAATGTTTTTCCCTGCAACACGAATTTGTTTCGGAACAATACTCGCAGCACTCATTCCCGGAATAGAATTTATTTCCAAAAAATAAGGCACTTCATTTTTTATTATATAATCTACTCTCACTATTCCTTCACAATTAAGTTCGTCATAAATTTTTAAAGTCGTTTCTTGTACTAATTTCGTAGTTTGTTCTGAAATTCTGGCTGGCGTTATTTCTTCTGTAAAACCATCTTCATATTTTGCTTGAGTGTCAAAAAAATCATTTTTTGTAGATATTTCTGTAATCGGAAAAATATAAGTTTGAGTTTTTGTTTTTACAATTCCACATGAAACTTCAACTCCATTTATAAATTCTTCAATTAAAACCGTATTATCTTCTTTCCTTGCTTCATTTATGGCTTCAATAATTTTTTCTTTGTCATAAACTTTTGTAATTCCGTAACTTGAACCTGAAGTATTCGGTTTGATGAAACAAGGCAAACCTATCGTTTCAACTAAATTTTCTATTGAAAAACAAGAATCTTTATTTATGACTATCATTTTAGCCATAGTTATATTTTTATTGTTACTTAAAAAAAATTTACAAGCTAATTTGTTATACGTTATTGCAGAAGCCAGTACATTACAAGACGAATAAGGAATATTTATTATATCAAAATATCCTTGAATTTTTCCATCTTCACCCGGAGATCCATGAATAATAATAAAAGCATAGTCAAATTTTATTTTTTCACAATTGCTTTCAAAAGAAAAATCATTCAAATTTACTTTTAACTTTTCATTGGTAAAAATTATATAAAATCCCTCGTGTGAAACTTCTACTAAATAGGAATTAAAAAGATTTTTATCAATATTTTCAATAATTTGTTTGGCAGAATTAATACTAATTTGCCGTTCCGAGGTATAGCCTCCACAAAGTACTGCGATATTTTTTTTTATAGTCATTTTTTTAGTTGTATAATTAGTTGATTTGATTTAATAGTAATTAGGTATAATAATCTATATCAAAACTTTACCTGTCATTTCGATTGGAATGTTGATACCCATAATGTTCAAAATTGTGGGAGCAACATCTGCTAAAATTCCAGAATTTATTTTTTCATATTCATCAGAAATTAAAATTATAGGAACAGGGTTTAGAGAATGAGCTGTATTGGGAGAATTATCAGAATTAATAGCAAAATCCGCATTTCCGTGGTCGGCAATAACTAAAACATCGTAATTATGTTTTTTTGCAGCATTCGTAACGTCTCCAATGCATAAATCTATTGTTTCAACTGCTTTTTGAATTGCAGAATAAATACCTGTATGTCCAACCATATCACCATTTGCAAAATTAACAACAATTAAATTAAATTTTTCGGAATTTATTTGTTCTATAAGTTTGTCTTTAACTATTAAAGCACTCATTTCCGGTTGTAAATCGTAAGTTGCGACTTTTGGAGAAGAAACTAAAATGCGTTCTTCATTTTTAAAAGGTTCTTCTCTGCCTCCACTAAAAAAGAAAGTAACATGGGCATATTTTTCGGTTTCAGCAATTCTAAGTTGTTTTAATCCTTGATTTGCAACTATTTCACCAAGAGTAAAGTGAAGATTATCTTTTTCATAAATTACATTTACATTTTGAAAAGATTCATCATAACGAGTCATTGTATAATATTGTAAATTAAGCGCTTTCATTCCAAAATCGGGAATATTTTGTTGACTAAGAGCGATGGAAATTTGTCGTAAACGATCGGTTCTATAATTGAAGCAAATAACAACATCACCTTCAGAAATCTTTGCGATAGGGTTATTCTGATTATCAACCATTACAACAGGTTTTATAAATTCGTCAGTGATTTCATTTTGATATGATTTCTCTATTGAATTTAAAATATCTGTTGAATGTTCTCCAATGCCATTAACCATTAAATCGTAGCCTATTTTAATTCTTTCCCAACGTTTGTCTCTATCCATAGTATAATATCTGCCAACCAAAGATGCTAATTTAGCAGACGAATTTTTTAATTTATCAGTTAGTTTTTTAATAAAACCTAAACTACTTTTTGGGTCAGTATCCCGTCCATCTGTTAGAGCGTGAATATACGTATTTTGAAAATTTAATTTATCTGACAAATCTATTAAAGCAAATAAATGAGTTTCTAATGAATGTACACCGCCATCAGAAACTAATCCCATAAAATGGACTTTTTTATTATTTTGTTTTGCATAATCGAATGCTTTTAATAATTGCGGATTTTTAAAGAAATTTTTCATTTTAATTTCATTATTAATTTTTACCAAATCTTGGTAAACAATTCTTCCGGCACCTATGTTTAAATGTCCAACTTCGGAATTTCCCATTTGCCCGTCTGGTAATCCCACATTCTCGCCACAAGATAGAAGCGTTGCGTTTGGATATTGATTTAATAATTTATCGTAATTTGGAGTTGGAGTTGAAAAAATAACATCTGATTTTGATTTATCGCCAATTCCCCAACCGTCAAGAATCATTAAAATAACATTTCTATTTTTCATTTTGTATTAAATTAAAATTACCTTACACTTATATCTATACGTAAAAAAATTTGCGTATGTAAAAGTACATAAAATTTCACAAATGAAAAAAGAATTTTACCAACAAAAGTATTTTTTTGAAATTTTTCAAATAACCAACAAGATTATTTTGTTTGTTAGAGCCCATGTTTTTTATCATTTATTTTTGCTTGTCCCATAAAATGTATTTGTCCCTTTTTTCTGTCTGACAAAATAGTTTATTTGTTATATCTTTTTTATTTATTGATAGTTTCAGTCGTTATCTAAAGAAAGTAACAAGCGATAAAAAATTTTGATTATTTTTGAAATAAAACTAAATCTATCTGTTTTTTTTCAAAATTTACATTAATAATTTTAACTGAAATTACATCTCCTAATTGATATTTTTTTCCATTATTTTCTCCTATTATTTGAAAATTTTCAGGTTCGTAAAGATAAATATCATCTTTAAAAGTACTAATATGAACTAATCCTTCGCATTTATTATCAATTAATTCAACAAACAAACCATATTCGGCAACGCCGGAAATAATTCCTTGAAAAATTTGTCCGATTTTATCTTGCAAAAATTCAACCTGTTTGTATTTAATTGAGGCTCTTTCAGCTTGTGTTGCTTGATTTTCTTTAAAAGAACAATGTTTGCAAAGTGTTTTTAAATCGTCTGTATTCACTTTATTTTTTTTCAAATAAGAATATAATAAACGATGAACTAAAACATCCGGATAACGGCGAATTGGAGATGTGAAATGTGTATAATATTCAAAAGATAATCCATAGTGCCCGATATTATTTGTATCATAAATTGCTTTTGCCATTGCTCTAATTGAAAGATTTTCAATAATAGAAGATTCCGGTTTTCCTACAACATCATTAATAAGATTATTCATAGTTTTTGATAATCGGGTTTTACTAGAATTATCAATTTTATAACCATAACGATTAATGAAATTTCGTAAAACTTCTAATTTTTGCAAATCCGGTTCTGCGTGAACTCTATAAACAAATTCTTTGTCCATTTTTCCAATATGTTCAGCTACTTTTCGGTTTGCCAACAGCATAAATTCTTCAACTAAATTATTTGAATCTTTTGACACTTTGAAAAAAACAGAAACGGGAAATGAATTTTCATCAAGAATAAATTTTATTTCTTTATGGTCGAAATTAAAAGCACCATTTGTAAATCTTTTCTGACGCAAAATTTTTGCCAATTTATCCATAGTTAAAAGTTCTTCTGCAAAAATTCCGATTTTAGTTTCAAGTATTTCCTGAGCTTCTTCATAAGTAAATCGTTTATCTGATTTTATTATAGTTTTTTCTATAGAATAATTCAAAATTTTTGCCTCATCATTCATTTCAAAAATTACAGAGAAACAAAGTTTTTCTTCATTCGGACGAAGAGAACATAAATTATTTGATAAATTTTCAGGCAACATCGGAACAACTCTATCAACTAAATAAACCGAAGTAGCTCTTTCAGAAGCCTCCAGGTCAAGTGCTGAATTTGGTTGAATATAGTGAGAAACGTCTGCAATATGCACCCCTATTTTATAATTTTTATTTTCAAGAAATTCTAATGATAAAGCATCATCGAAATCTTTTGCATCAGCAGGGTCAATCGTAAATGTTGTTATATTTCTAAAATCTGTTCTTTCTACGAAATCTTTTTTTGTAATTTTAGTTGAAATTTTCTTTGCTTCGTTTTCAAGATTTTCAGGAAATTTATTTGGTAAACCAAATTCTGCTAAAATTGCATGCATTTCAACATTATTATTCCCCTGCATACCTAAAACTTCTTTGACTTTTCCCGTTGGGTTTTTTTCTCTTTTTCTCCAATTTATAATTTCAATAATAACTTTTTCTCCATCTTTCGCTCCATTCAAATTTTCTTTTGGAACAAAAACTGAATAAATCATTTTCGGATTATCGGATATAAAAAAAGAAAAATTCTTTGATTTTTTAATAATACCAACAAATTCAAGATTTGCACGTTTGATAATTTCAACAACAATTCCTTCAATTTTTGTTTTTCCATTACGAACAAACAGACGAATTTTTACCGTGTCATTATGCATAGCAGTATGTAAATTTGTGAAGGCAATAAAAACATCTTCTTTTACATCATCGCTAATTAAATATGCGTTTCTTGATTTATTTACATCTATTGTTCCAATAATTTCTTTATTTCCAAAGTTTGAAATATATTTTCCTTTAGAAATTTCTTTAATTGTTCCGGTTTCTGTTAATTCTGAAAGAATATTTTGAATTTTAATTCTTTCTTCGCGATTTGTAATCTCTAATTCCGAAGCAATTTGTTTGTAATTAAATGATTTATAATTGTTTTGGTTAAATAGTTCGGTGATTTTTTTATGAAGTTCATCACCGTTTATTTTAATATTTTGTTTTGATTTTTTCATTTTATTTTCATTTATTTGTTTGTGATAATAATGCTTTATTTCTTTCTAAGTTCTTCTGGTATGTATCCAAGTAATTCTACCTTTTGTCGGTCTAAAATATTCGATCTCATAATAGTTTTCTCTTTACCGTAACCTAGGGCAAACTTAAATTTTTTAGTTGATTTAATATCTATTATAGCACCCAATAATTCATCTTTATGATGATCAAACTTCTTTAATCCAACTCTTTTCGTTCTAAAAACAACATTTTTATCATCAAACTCTTTTATTACGACTCTTTTATTTCTAAAGACGACATTTTTATTTGGGTTATTTTTCATTGATAATACTTCTTTATCTTTTATACTTTCGCTATAATTTTCCAACTTATAAATAATTTCTGTTTGTGTAAAATATTCTGTTCCT
>JAITXI010000100.1 GCA_031284905.1 Bacteroidales bacterium | reverse complement strand
TATTTATTTGAAAATGAATATGTTATTGAAATTTAAAATACGAATACCTATTGCGTACTTTTATAAAATACGTAATTGCATTGTTTTGTTTTAACTGACTAATATTCATAATCTTACGTTACATATTACGTAAAATTGTTGGAGAGTTAAGGTTTAATAGTGAAATCGAAAAATACAAACAATTAATATCATAAGACGGAAAAAAATCAAGAAAAAGAGAATCAATAATGAATGAAAGTGAAATAATAACCATTTTAATATTATATCACTTTGGTAATTTTAGAAATTTCAAATATTATTATTTGTTTTACATATTGGTCTATATTATCTCTAGCTCAGGTACATATCCTATTTAATTCAACAAATTTACATTTATTATTAAAATGCTCACAAATTATACAGAAAAAGATATGTATTTTGTGTTTTTTTATTATTTTATAAAAATAATATTTATATTATCCGAATAAATTATTTTTTTATAGAAAAAATAATTATTTTTGTATAAAAATAAGATTGATAAATTTTGTAATCTCATATAATTAATTTTAATGAAAAAAATAATATTATTAATTTTACCAATTATTTTCACTACATCTTCTATTTTTGCACAAGAAGATGAAGAGTCAACAAAAAAAGAAAGAAACTGGGGACATGTCTCCGGAAATTTTCAAGCAGACGGTCAATATTATATAAAAGACTCAAAAATTGGTGCAGCAAGTGCTGACGAAAAATTTCTGCTGGGAGGTTATTCAAATATTGTATATACGTTGGGAAATTTTTCGGCAGGAGTTCGTTTTGAAGGTTATATGAACACTCTATTGGGCTATCCGAATGCAGGAGGAATTAATGATGGCGTTGGATTTCCAAATCGTTGGGCAAATTTTAGAAACGAAATGTTTGATATAACAGTAGGAAATTTCTACGAACAATTTGGTAATGGTTTGGTTTTAAGGTCTTATGACGAAAAAATGCTTGGAATTGATAATGCTTTTGACGGAATTAGAATAAAAGCAAGCCCTGTGAGAGGTTTTACAATAAAAGGATTAATAGGCAAACAAAGAAATTATTGGGAACATGGAGATGGAATAGTTCGTGCTGTTGATGCCGAATTATCAATTAATGAATTGATTAGCAAATTAAATGAGAGCGATTTTAATGCAATTTTAGGAGGAAGTTTCGTTTCAAAATTTCAAAAAGAAGATAATCCTATTTATAATTTACCAAACAACGTTGCAGCAGCTGCCGGACGAATAGACTTATCTTACAAACGATTTAATTTAGTATCGGAATATGCGTATAAAATCAATGACCCTTCTTTCGACAATAATTATATCTACAAAACCGGACAGGCATTTTTAGTTAATGCAACATACACACAAAAAGGATTAGGAATTATTTTGGGAACAAAATGGGTTGATAATATGTCGTTTCGTTCGGATAGAAATGCTACGCTTACTCAATTAAGTATTAATTTATTACCTGAAATTTCAAAAAATCACACCTATACCCTACCCGCTTTTTATCCATATTCATCTCAAACAAAAGGAGAATGGGGAGCTAAAGGAGAAATTATGTACAAATTTGCAAAGAACACCCCATTAGGTGGAAAATATGGAACTTCTATCTCAATAAATTATTCGAGAGCACAAGATATTAAAAGAAACCAAATTAACGATTCAACACCAATTTATCAAGCAGGCACATTAGGCTATGAAACTTCATTTTTCTCAATAGGTAAAGAATTATTATACCAAGATATAAATATTGAAATATCAAAAAAAATATCTTCAAATTTCAATTTCATTGTTTCTTATGTAAATTTAACATATAATTATAACGTTTTGAGAGGTAAAAACGACCACGAAAATGTTAATGCAAATATTGGCGTAATCGATGCAACATATAAATTTGAAAATGGAATGGCATTAAAAGGAGAATTACAAGCATTATTTACAAAACAAGACGAAGGAAATTGGGGCTTTGCTTTATTAGAATATACAATTCCAAATTGGTTTTTCACCGCATTCGATTCATGGAATTATGGAAATCCGGACAAAGAAAATCGCCAACATTATTACGGAGCAGGTTTTGGTTTTATAAAAGGAGGCAACAGAATACAATTATCTTATGGGAAACAAAAAGCAGGTGTTATGTGCATTGGTGGAGTTTGTCGTAGTGTTCCCGCAACAAATGGAGTAGCAATTTCAATATCCAGTACTTTTTAAAATAATAATAATATGAAAAAGTTAATTTATATTTTTTTACTTGCAATAGTGTCGATTTTTATGTTTTCGACATGTGATAAAATTGATAATCCGATAAAAGAAAACGCTCCTTTTATTTGGAACAAACGGAAAATAATTATTTATGATTTTACAGGGCATCAATGCATACATTGTACAAAAGCTCATGAAATGATTAGTCAGCTAAAAAAACAATACAAAGAGTCGGCCGGAGATTCTGCAATAATTCCAATTGCAATTCATTGTGGTTCTTTTGCAAATATTCGTACAGGAGGAGAAAAATTCAGATACGATTTTAGAACAGATGTTGGAGATTTTCTTGGAGGTCGTGGTGAAAACTTGGGATATTATGGCGAATTAGCCATGCCTATTGGGTTAGTAAATAATTTATCAAAAAATAACCTTTCAACAATTACAGCTTGGCCCGGTGAAACACAAAAATATATTTCTTCCATACCTTATTTCTTTATAAACATTTCTCCAAATTTTTCAGTCGATAGCATAATTTCATGTGATGTTAAAATTATAACAAATATTGAAAATTCGCGAAAACTAAATTTAATTGTTTTCTTGTTAGAAGATAATATTATCCAAAACCAACAAACAGAAGAATTTATTGCAGAATATCAACATAATAACGTTTTAAGAGCAGGCTTTAACGGTGCTTTCGGTGAAGTTATAAAATCAAATTCCGATAGATTAATTTATCTTTCTGAAATCAATAAATCTGTAAGTTTGTCTGCAAAAGATCATGATTGGAAAATTGACGATTGTAGTATTGTTGCTTTTGTTTACGACTCAGATACACAAGAAATTCTACAAGCAGAAAACTGCAAAGTAAGATAATTTGTTGATTAAAAGCGAATTATGTCGAAAATTAAAATCGCAATAATTGGAGCCGGAAATGTGGCATCTCATTTTGTCGAAAAAATAAAGAATACAGATATACAAATTCTGCAAATCTGTAATCGCCATATCAATAAAGCAAAAAAACTTGCAAATATAGTAAATGCAGAAGCTATTGATAATTTTGAACAAATTTTGCCAAATGCAGATATTTATTTTTTCATGTTAAGCGATTCCGGAATCGTTGAAATTATTGATAAAATAAAATCCCAAAAAGGAATATTCGTTCACACTTCCGGAACTCTATCAAAAGATATTTTCAAAAACCATACAAATAATTATGGTGTATTTTATCCATTTCAAACTTTTTCCGAAAAAGATAAACTAAATTTTAATGATTTGCCAATTTTATTAGATACATCAAATAAATATACATCAGAAATTTTAGAAAAATTTGCTCAAAATTTGAAATGTAAAGTTTACAATATAGACGAAAAACAGCGACAAATTATTCATTTATCAGGAATTTTTGCATCAAATTTTGCAAATCATTGTGTATTTTTGGGTGAACAAATTCTAAAAAATGAAAATATTGACATTGACATTATACAACCACTATTAAAACAAAGTTTTAACAAGATTTTTTCTATTGGAGCAAAAAAAGCACAAACCGGTCCTGCATATAGGAACGATGAGATAATAATTGAAAAACATCTGAAAATGTTAGAAAATAATAGAAATTTATCAGAAATTTACAAAATTTTAAGCAAAAGTATTCAAAAAACATATAATATTGAAACAAATGAATAAGAAAATCAAAGATTTTAATTTTAGAGATAATTTATTAAATATCAAAGCATTAATATTTGATATTGATGGTGTTCTATCAAAATCTGTAATTATAATTGACGAAGAAGGAAATCCAATCAGAACAACTTGCGTGAAAGATGGATATATTTTAAAATACGCCCAAAAGCAAGGCTTAAAAGTGGCCATAATTTCCGGTGCATACAATGAGAGTGTGAAAAAACGATTTCTTTATTTAGATATTCCGGAAGAAGATATTATTGTAAAAAGTATTCGTAAAATTATTGATTTAGAATATTTTATGAATAAATATCATTTAAAATATGAAGAAATACTTTATATGGGTGATGATATTCCTGATTATGAAATTTTATCAAAAGTAGGATTTCCTTGTTGTCCGGCAGACGCAGTGCAAGAAATTAAAGATGTTTCAATTTATATATCAAAATTAAACGGAGGCTATGGTTGCGTTAGAGAAATTATTGAACAAGTACTGAAAACTCAAAATAAATGGTTAAAGAATAATCCGTACAAACCTTAAATAGTAGTTAATGGTAAGTATCTTTTAGAGTTTAACAATTTACGGATTTCAATCTGAAATTTTCTTTCTTACGTTTACCGTTCTCCCTTTGTATTTTCCTTCAAAAAAAACAAAAAATGACATCAATAGAAAAATTAAATAAATACAATATAATTTTAGGTTCTGCAAGTCCACGCCGACAAGAAATATTATCAGGCATAGGAATTAATTTTACGATAAAAAAAATTGAATGTGATGAAACTTATCCGGAAAATTTAACCGGAACAGAAATACCAATATATATATCAAAAAAGAAAGCAGAAAAATTTATTTTATCAGAAAACGATTTATTGATTACCGCAGACACTATAGTTTGGTTAGAAAACAAAGTTTTAGGTAAACCGGTAAACTTTCAAGATGCATTTAATACTTTAAAATATTTAAGTGGAAAATATCATTTTGTTTACACCGGTGTTTGCATAAAAACAAATACACTCGAAAAAACATTCTCTTCAGAAACAAAAGTAAAATTTAGCGAAATATCAGACGAAGATATCAAATATTATATTGAAAATTACAAACCTTTCGATAAAGCCGGAGCTTATGGAATACAAGAATGGATTGGGAAAATAGCAGTGGAAGAAATTTCTGGCTCATTTTATAATGTTATTGGATTACCAATACATAAACTTATTGATGAATTAATTTCTAATTTTTAATTATGGATTTGGTAATACCTGCCAAAACAACGTTATAAACCAAAGCAAAATTTCTATACCATTAAGAGCTATAACGGACAAATAAAGCACTTTTAGAGAAATTTATACAAAAATAAAAATGTTATTTAAAAAGCTACAATTCGATAATATAGATATTAACCCCTAACTCACGTATGTTTTACGTAATATATTGTTTCTATTTATTTGAAAATGAATATGTTATTGAAATTTAAAATACGAATACCTATTGCGTACTTTTATAAAATACGTAATTGCATCATTTTGTTTTAACTGACTAATATTCATAATCTTACGTTACATATTACGTAAAATTGTGAGGAGTTAAAAGTTGAGGATATGCCAAATACAAACAATGCTTTGGAAGAAACTTTCACGGCTCTGAAGAACAAGTTACGCAACCACAATGGAATGTCCAAAGAAAACCGCAAGCGGTTTATAGATGGGTTCTTAAAGGCATAATATCAGTATTATAACACAAAATGACTGTTAAAAAAGACAATCCTTCGTGCTACAATACTGCGTATATTAAATTTATCCATAACAAGTTGCCCCAATTGTTTCAATTTCGATTTGACAATATAAATGTAAAACGATAATTTTGTAAAACATTTTTTTTGGAAAGTTTCAGCCTGAATTTTGACCTATACGCCGAATATTCTATTAAATTTATTTACTGCGTAACTATCACTTTATTAGCATAAACTCCTTTATTGGTATAAACTTTAATAACATAGTTTCCTGAAGGGATATTATTGAGTAGAATTTGATATGTTTTGCTTTCTTTTATTTTTTTACCATCGAAGCTGA
>JAITXI010000097.1 GCA_031284905.1 Bacteroidales bacterium | reverse complement strand
AGCGACTACCGCAACCCTGTGATAGCGGAGGCGATGAAAACGCTCGGCTATGTCAATCGTTTCAGTCGCGGTATAAATATGGTGCAGGAGATTTTGGAAGAAAACAAAAACGGCTTGGCAACATTTCAATTTGAGGACATCACCACTTTTAAGGCAACGGTTATTAATGCCGACCCTGACCCTGAACCTGTAAATGAAGCAGAAAATGAACCTGTAAAAATAGTGCAAGTTGTTGGTAACAAGAATAATACAAAAGGAAAAAGAAAAAATGATAGTGTAAATGGTGCAGACAATGGTGCAGAAAGTAGGGTTACAGAAAAGGTTACAGAGAACATTACAGAGAGAAATGATAGTGCAAATGACAGTGTAAAAACAGTGCAAGTTATTGATAATAAAAACAATACAAAAGGGAAAAGAAAGAATAGTGCAGACAGAAATGATACAGAAAGTGATACAGAGAACGGTATAGAAAATGGTATAGAAAACGGTACAGAAAATGGTACAGAAAAAGCAATACAAATCATTGAAAATCAAGAACATATAGGAAACAAAGATAATGGTGATACAGAGAATGAACCTGTAAATGATACAGACAATGAACCTGTAAAAACAGTGCAAGCTGTTGGTAACAAGAACAATACAAAAGGCAAAAGAAAAAATGATAGTGTAAATGGTGCAGAAAGTAGGGTTACAGAAAAGGTTACAGATAGGGTTACAGATAGGGTTACAGATAGGGTTACAGAGAACATTACAGACAGCATTACAGAGAACATTACAGACAGACAGCAATTAATTTTAGACAATATAGCAGAAAACCCTTATATTACATCAAATGAATTGGCTGCTTGTGTTGGAATTGATGCGGTAAACATTAGGGTTCACCTCTCTAAATTAAAGAAAAAGGGAATTATCGAACGTATTGGTGGCGATTTTGGCGGTTATTGGAAAATAAAAAAACAATTTTAAATTTTATAAAATGACAAAATTACGCAACATACTGATATTAGGAATAATTGTGTTAGTTGTCCCTATATACGGACAGGAAAAAGTTTTTATTAATGATGAAAATATTAAAGCAAAATCAGTTTATATTGATAATAACAGAAACAGCAAGTTATATGACCAAATAAATTATTGGAAATTTCGATATTTTGACGATGATAGTTATCAATATTCACTTGATTATTTGTACGAGCATAAAATAAAACTAATCAAAAAAACACCTGTAATTTTCGCAACAAAATGGATAACTTTAAAACAATACAAAGGCAAATTTTACGCATATTATCCCTCTGATTTTTGTTCTAATTTTAAACAATCAATAAACGATACAACATTTATAGATTGGCTCTGTGATGGGATTGTAGCAAATAAAATTATTGACCAAAAACAAATTGATAGTAATACTTATGAATTTAACATAACAGGTATTTATCACAATGATAGAAAAATTGTTATTCATATTATTGATAAAGAAAAAGGAATTGCAGTTTTTGAAGAAACAACAAATTCCGATACAGAAAAATATTATTATTTAATGATTTCATCTGACAAAATTAGAAGCGTGCCATTAATTGTAAATGATTTCAGCGGTGGCAAACAACTTGAACTCAGATTTGACAAACCTGATTTTGAAAAGTTATTAAAAACAAAAAAGTAATTATGAAAATATATATCCTTTTTTTATTTCTAATCATTGCAAATTACACATTTGCAGATGAGCCACGTGTAGAATGTTTGTTCAAATCTGAAAATCAAAAATTCACATTGCAGTGCGCTGAAAATAATAAATGGTTGTTGAAAGATGAAAAAAGGGAAGCATTGTACTCTATTACAGAAAACAATTATTCTTCTATGAGTATTTTTATCTCAAACGATGGAAATAATATTGTAGTAATAAATGATTTTGTAGAAGGACATCGTATTGCGCAAAAAACTGCATTGGCGTTTTATTATAAAGGTGAGTTGAAACGAGAATACAAATTAACCGACTTAATTGAAGACACAACAAATGTAGCATTGTCTATTTGGCACACCACTTGGTGCTTGGAAGATTTTGGATTTGAGGCATCTGATTCTGTTTTTTCAATAGCCACATACGAATTTAACGAGATTAGATTTAGCACTTTTACAGGAGAAATACTTCAAAATAAAAAACCTGAGCCATTTGATAATAACACCTTAATTGTAAGAGGAAATTTTCAAATTGCGAATGGCACTAAAGAGCCTAAAATGTCAGTAACAAAATATATTTATGGAGAAAAACAGGTCAATGATACCATTATTTTTAATACTTGTCATTTTGGAGAAGGTAATTGGACAAATAAAATTCTTATGATTAAAAATGGTATTGATGTTACACCCATACGGTTTAGGAAATATATGTTTTAAAAAATAGACGTATGTAATTATAAAAAATAAATGCAACAAAAAATAAAACAAGAATTAACCGCCAATATTCTACCATTTTGGCAAGACGAAATGATAGACGAAACAAACGGCGGCTTTTACGGACAAATAACAGGCGAAAATGTACTTGTGCCAAATGCCGAAAAAGGCGGAATATTGAACGCACGAATTTTGTGGACGTTCTCTTCGGCTGCGTTGGCGTTGGGAAATAAGGAATATTTGCAAACTGCCAAACGAGCAAAAGATTACATTTTCGACCATTTTTTCGACAGTGAATTTGGCGGTACATTTTGGTCGCTCAATGCTGACGGTTCGCCTGCGGATACCAAAAAGCAAATTTACAGCCAAGCGTTTTTTATTTATGCTTTGGTGGAATATTTTCGTGCCACAGACGATAAAATCTGCCTCGAAAAAGCGATTGAATTGTTCCATTTAATCGAAAAGCATAGTTTTGACA
>JAITXI010000009.1 GCA_031284905.1 Bacteroidales bacterium | reverse complement strand
ATTTCTAATCCGTGTTCTGTGTCCAACAAATAGTGAATAGAAATTCTTATTGTCCGATTGTCCAATATCCTTATGTAAGAAAGAATGTCTTTCATATATTCAAAATGTTTTTCTTTGGTGTCAAGACACAAAGGCGGATGCGTTTCATCGTTTTCCGTTTCCGTTCCTTTGTACAGGTCGAAAATATCCTCGAAAGGCTGTTCGTAATAACGTGCATATCGTTCTTTGTAGTACTCAAATGCGGACTGCTGAATTTCGAGTATTACTTCATCAATATTGTCGAGAAATGCTTTAAGTGTCTGTTCGTATTCGTCAACCTGTGCATCTGTCGGCGGTGTTGTAATTTTTTTGTATTCTTCGTCAAATTCTTCGTCTAAGAAAATTTCAACTTCCTGATCGAAATATGGAATACGAAATTTAAATTCGGCAGAAAATCCCGCCCACCTTTTTTCTACTTTACCAAAGTATTTGTTATTCATTTCTTTTTGTTTTATGTCATTTCGAGACAGTTTGTAATATGTTTTTTTGCAAAAGTACCGGATTTTTCGTTATCCGCTGTCAAGTTCGCAGTTTGCTATCCAATTTTTGTAGTATTTGTTTTGGACTGCAAATCTTTAATGTCCTCCCAAAACATCCGGTTAAACCAAAAATCTGAATTAAAGTTTAAATTACCTAATAATAACGAAATCGCATTCTCTTTCCATTCTTGTACTTCTTTAGAACTTGATTGAGCGACTAAGCCAAGCAATTTTTCTATTCTTTCTTTATTTTGTATTATTTTTCGTTTGCTACTTTGTGCTTTTTCTTCATCGAATAATAATTTTACATTAAAATATTCTCCAACCAAATAATACAGACAGTGTATGAAAAAGGCTCTTTTAGAACAATTATAATTATTCGCATAACTAAGTATTAGCTCGTCATTCGTACCTCTACTTATCACATAATAATCCCAATCCGATGCTGGCCATTTTTCAGACTCATCATTCACCCAATTAAAAATATCTTCGTTATCAGGATTATATATATCTTTTATTTTCATTATCTTCATTTATGCGTCTAAGTCTGCAATTATATTTTTAATTCGTTTATTTTCAAAATACTCAATATACTGTTCTCTTGTTTTAAAAACAGCGTTAGAATTTTTTTCGTAATACTCTATCGCTTTTAGTATGGCTCTATTTTTTCTCTTATTTTTCTGTTTTTCATTCAAGTATGTTTTTGTTTTCTCTTTGTCAAATCCAAATAAAAGTTCGATATCTACTGTAAACTGCAAGTCCGAACCAGCTCCAAACTTTGCCTCATAAAGCGTATAAATATCCTCAATTTCCATCACCTTATACAACATAAACGCGCAAATCTCTATGGTGAAAACAGAAGTGTCCGCTTCCCTGTGACTTTTTATTTCCTGACTTAAAAGCCACTTGATTAAAGGTTTGTCATTTATGCCATAATTGTTATATAAAAACAATATCAATTCTTTTCTTTTATTATAATTCAAATCATCAACCGTACTGTATTCAGTACTTCCATTGTGAATAAACTTGAAATTAACCAAAACGGCTTCATCTTTTTCCTCTCTATATTTTTGTATTATGTCTTTCATTTGCGTAAATATCCTCTGTTTTTCATCGTTTATTAAAAATATTTTCGCAAAGTTACGATTTTTTCGCTATTCGCAATCAAACTCTCAGAAAACTGTCGAACGTTGTTGACTGCTCTGTCTCTCGTTGCTGGTGTTGATAAATCGCATTCGGTGTCGTCCGTTGCACGGAAAACCTGCAAAGTCGCACGTCAACCCGCTTGTGAGCAGAACGATTTCGTTGGTGAACAGCGGAGTGTAGGCGGACGTTGTCAAGTGTCACGTCAGCCGAAAATTTCGTTCCAATATTTGTTACATATTTTATCTAATATTTCTATTGTCAGTTCATGTTTTTCTTGGTCATAAATTCTTACACTTTCGCAGCCTAAGAAAATTATTCCACCACAATAATTAATCGAAATGTCATGTTGATTACAAATAATTTTCACACAATTCAAATCTGTATCAAGCTCTGAAGATAATATTTCAAGATTTACATTGAATATTTCGGGTATTTTTGTTAGAGTAATTTGTTCTAATTCAGCAGGATTCATCCATGGAATAAAATGCAATATGTTTACTTCTGCAAGTTCAATATAGAAATATTCAAATCTTTGGTCAATGAGTTCCGCAAGATATTGACATTCAACTTTCAAAGTTAGTTGTTTTTTGTTACCAATTCCTGCACAAATATTACCGTCATGTAAAATTGAGAATATATCTCTCAAATCATTTAATGTATTTTCCATTTTTTATCCTGTTATCACCTTAAAACAAATCGTAAATATACATTTTTCATTATACACTGTCAGTTCTCAGAAAACTGTCAAACCGTACTGTCTGTTCTCTGCCAGACTGTGCAAAGTTACAAAATTTGCAGAAACTGTCAATCGTGTTCTGTCGTCCGTCTCGTCAGCCGAAAAACCGCACGTAATAAAGCCCACCTTTTTTCAAAACTCTGTAAATTTCGTCAAAAATTACTTTTGGTTCACCCCATTCATATAGATAACCGTTTGTAAATACAGCATCGAAAGACTCTTCAACAAAAGGCATTTGTTTGGCATTCACCAAAACATATTTGTTCTCCCATGCCCCCTATCTTGTTATATTTGTCTTTTTTTGTCATATTATTTTAATGGAGGATTAAATAAGTGTCCATGCATTCATTTTTCCTTAGAAATCTTCTTCAATACCTTGATTAAGGTTTCATCTTTATGTGCTGATTGATTATAAATAGCCAATTCCGCTTGAATGTCTTGAAATAATTTAGGCATAGGATAATTTTTAAAATCTAATTTTCCTATATAAGAAAGCACAATACTGTTTTCTACTTCATTGTCAAAACTCTTAAAGTTTTTTGATATAAAATTCAAATGTGTTTCTATTACTTCATTATTGCAATTATCAATAGCAGACTGGGTATTTTCTCTGAAAACACTTACTTGAAGACTAAACAATCCCCCATAGTCTTCATCTAAAATTTCATCCTTTAAATATGGAAACTTATCACATATTTCTTTTATAAATTGTTCTTTATTCATCATAGTTGATTTAACCTCTCTTTTTTAATTCGTAAAAAAACTGTCAAACCGTGCTAACCTGCGTTTTGTCGACTTAACGCTACTAATGATTTTTTAAGTCCAATTAAATTTTTGGAAAACTTTATTTTGCTTTCTGTCAATGTATAAACCGATTTCATCTTCACCATTATCTTTGTAATTGTAACCGCAAACTTTACCAATAAATTCTTTGCTTAATTTAGTTTCTTTTGTTTTACTTAATGAAATAAAGGTTTGGCGAGCTTGAACTTCGGGATTATATCCGTGAGTGTAATTATATCCTTGAATAAATTTTCCGGTTTCAAAAAACTTGTCTTTTGTTATCCAGTAATTCAGTAGACTTTTGGCGTACAAATTATAATCGCCCGAAGTTTTGGCTCTTTCTTTTTCTCGCTTTACCAAATTACTTTCTTCTACCTCTTTCCCTGGTTTTTTTGGTGTTAAATAATCGGCTTTGTTTTCGGCATATTCCTGTTCGATTTCGGCATGCCATTTCAGCAAAGTTTCTGTATATTCAGGATTAAACAGCTTGTTGTCGAAAAGATATTTTTCGCCCGTCCAACCGAATTTGATAAAGTCAAACCCAAAACTCACATCATCAAAAATCATATATTCATTTGCCCCGCCACAGCCCCACACAGATATAAAATGCACTTTGCCTGGTCCTTTTCCCATTTCGAGCAAATCAATAGTGAGCAACGGGAAAAACAGTGTTTTATACATCTCTGTCGGTTGCTCAAAAACTTCTTCGATTGTTGAAAATAAAATCATCATTATTCTCCTTTATTTTAAGTATTTATATTATAATTTTTTACAAAAGTACGCTTTTTTATTAAGTCCGCAGAAAAATGTCAATTGCCCCGCGTTCTGTCGTCCGCGTACAGAAAACTTACCCAAACTAACGTCAGCCTGTTTGAGAGCAGAACGATTTGGCGGTATGTTGCGGTCTGTTGCGGTCTGTCTCAAGCGCATTGTCTTCGTAAAACGCACTGTCGTAAAGTGTCAAGTTTGCAGAGAACTCTTTGTAAGGCATTAGTTAAATTTTTTGTCGTTTGTCGTTGTCAAACAGAATTTTTATCAATGGCATAAGTATAATTCAAAACCTTAAAAGTGTTAGTATCTGCATTTTTCAATAAAATTTCCCCGCAACAACAATATTTGTCATCTTTTCCCAAACATTGTCATACACAAAATGGTTGACATTCATTTTTTTTAAACAATGAAAGCGATAATAAACATTTTTGCTGTCTGTCCAAAAATCCGTTTCGGGATTATTTTCATCAAAATCATTTATTTTTCTTTCGATAATTTTATTCATTTTTATTTCCATTTCAAAAACTTATTTTTGCAAATATACAGTGTTGTTTACGTTCTGTCATACGCGCATGCCCTTTTTAAAACGTCAAACTTGCAGAGAACTGTTCTACGAGCAAAACCACTTTGTATAGTCTAAGTTGGCGTGTGGCGTTTATTGGTGTCAATTTTCATTTTTTCCATATGGCGGAAATAAATAATTACTATATTTCAATTTTGGTAATTGTAACAGTTTTTCATATTCCAAATTGGGATAGTTTAAAGAACTGCATATTGTTACCAAATTGATTAGTTTTGTTAATGGGTCAAAATTTGGATTGACAGTTTGAGTATTTATTAAAAATAATGTTTTCAAATTAACTAAATTCGCAAGAGGGTTTAAGTTTTCTATTTTTTGTCTTGTCCACATACTTCCACATATTGAGATCTGCTCAAGATTTACTAAATTTTCAACTGCATTGAAATCTGATATTTTTTTAAAATTCACCAACTCTAAAACTTTCAACGCTGTCATTTTTTGCAAAACAGAAATGTTGTCAATCTTTGTAAATCCGTCCAACTTCAAATACAATAGGCTCTCAAGTTGGATTAAATTCTCAATGTTTTTTACACTACTCATGTTAATGTTAAGTCCTACTAAATTTTTCATTTTGCAAATATTGTCAAAAAAGTCTTGTCCCACATTTCTGATTGTCCATAAAAATTTTACTCTATTTAAGTTTGGCAAACATTTTATCCATTCCTTTATTTCCTTTTTATCATCTGTAGAAATGCATAAAAATTTCTCTTCTTTATAATCTTTAATGGATTTAATTGCCGTTGGTGGAAAATTATTTTTGCCATCAAAGTACCAAAATCCTTTTTCTATTTGTCTTTCTGTCATATTATATCCTTTATTTTTATGTTTTTTGTAGGGACTGTTGATAATTTGTCATCACGTTCCAATATAACTGCTTTGATATATTCAAGCACATTGTACGAACTGTCATAAATACAAAACTCAATAGTTTTGTGAGTGAACCTAAATTTGTCAATGTACGCTTTTGCTATGTCCAAAGATTCAAAAATAGAATATACATTACGATTTTCAGATTTTGCATTGTATAAATTGAACTCATCGTCTAAAACATGTCCTGTCAAATAGTCTACTCGAATTATGGCTACTTGTTTTCCTGCTATATTTGGTTTCTCTATCATTATTTTTATACTTATTTAATTTTTAGTCATTGTCAAATAAGACCGACCGCGTTCTGTCGTCCGCCTTGTCCGTCGAAAAACCGCAGCCGGTGGCGTATGTCGTTGGGCCTTGTCAAGTATGCAGTTCATAGTCAAACCGTACCAACTGCATTTTGTCCCACGTTGCAATGTCGAGATTGTCGGATTTATGCAGATTTTTTAGTCACAATCAATGTGTAGTCTGTGTTTTCCGCAATGCAAACATTGAAATAAATATCCAACCATACTGCTATTTTTTGATAAAAATTCCAAAACTTCATCTTTATCATAACCATTATTTTCAATATCGTCTTCAAGTTCATCAATAAATGGTTTGATTGTTTCCCCATCTGCATAGCCGATAAAAGCACAAGGCTCATTGCAGTGCGAAAGCCACACTTCTTGTTGCCACGAATTATAACTTGGCGTTCTCTCAGAAACTTCAAGCAACAGTTCTTTTGAAATTGCAGGTTTCGAGGCGTTTGGGTCGGGCGAAACGCCCTCAATTCCTGCATAATCATTAAACTCGCCCTCATATTTTTCGGCGGCTTTTCCGTTTGCAATACAAAAAGGACAAATATATTCAGGGTCTTCTGTGCTATAAAAAGAACTTGTATATTTTACATTTCTTTTTTCGCCACAAACTGAACAAGTCCCTTCTTCATTCTCAAAAACGCCTATTTTATAAGCATTTGGGCTGTACTTAAATTTGGGTAATTCCATTTTCTTCTTTCTATGATTTAATTGTTAATATTATAATTTATTTTCATTTAAAATTCAATTTTTCTATTATTCGCTGTCAAGCCCACAGAAAACTGTTAAATTTTTATCAGTCGCTTTCTGTCGTTCGTTACGTCTGCCAAAATACCGCAGTCGGTGTCGGCGTTTTGTCGTCCGAGCCAAAAGTCGAGAGTCCTCACGTCACTGTCAACCGTGTACTGAAAACCTGCAAAGTCGCACGTCAGC
>JAITXI010000197.1 GCA_031284905.1 Bacteroidales bacterium | reverse complement strand
TTTGGATTATTACATTTTCTTAACGAATAATCAACTATTTTTTGCGGGTCAAGGCTTCCAATTTCAAGAATTGCTTTGCGTATAAACTTCCTTTTATAAAAAGGAAGTTTATACTTTTTTGGCACTGCGTAGTAGTCAATTGTTTGCAGGTTTCCTATTGAATTATTTATTTTTTTTTGTTTTGTCCGGTCGGAGGAATCGAACCTACGCAAGAACCATTACCGGTACCCCTTTTTAAAAAAGTAATTTACTTAACAACAACCGCATAAGTTTGGGAATATTCGATATTAAAATCAATTTCCGAAAGCAAATCTAATTGATATTTGTTCAATTTATTTGGCATTTTTTTACAATCAACCTTAAATTCAATCATTTCGTCAATGCCAAGCTCTGTTGCGTTTTCAAGCCATTTTAAATCTATTTGAGATTCGTCAAATATTGCTTTTTTGGTTTTTCGCATCTCTACCGAAACGCCATTTTCAAGCACCATTGTTTTGCCAATGAAATCATCGGAATTTGCATCTACATATTTTAAAATAAGCTCTTTCTGAATCTTCATTTGCTCTTCAATAGCCTTTTTTTCTGCGTGATAAGTCGCATACAACTTTGTAACATCACATATATTGATGTTCTCTTTGTTTTGTGTTTTTTTCATTTTATTTGTGTTTTAGTTTATAAATTTTTTATCTATTTTATTTGATATTTCTACCGTTATCAATTTTATGTCATTCACTTTTTTGATGTCTTTTTGCTTCTGATTGAAAGCGTAATACAACGAAATCAGACGTTGTTTTGGAATTTCATTAAACTTTGCAAATCCGGAAGCATTGCAAGCTATCTTTTTGATTTGCTCAATTTCGTTGTTTCCTGTTTGATTTGTCAATTTCAACCAGCCACCAATTGAGGCAATCAGTCTTTTTCTCCATTTATCAAGTTCTATATCTGTCATAATTCTTTTTTTTATTATTAAACATTAGTTGAATTGTACTTTTTTGCTCCTTCTTGCCAAATTACAAAACTGCCAATTTCGCCAATATAGCGACCTCTCGAATATGCAACATAACCCTCAACATAAATCTTCAAAGACGCATCATAAAGAACCGACACTGCTGCTCGACTTGCAGGTTTATTTCCTTCCGAATGAGACGTAAATATTAAAAGCCTGTTTCCAAGCGATTCCTTGAATTTCAGATATTCCTTATAAGATAATTGCGAATACTGAAAACTATCAATCAAAATCACCTCATAAGACTTGTTTTTTTTCAATCTTTTTTGCAAATCTTCGATTGATTCCGCTACGATGTTGATGTTTTTATTATTGTCAAAACCTGCATTTTTACATATTTTTTGAATATTAAACGAAATGCCTTCTTCCATCGAATCAAACAGCACTTTATAATTTTTCGAGAGTTCTTTTAAAAGTTGAATCATAAATGAAGTTTTTCCATTTGAAGATTGTCCCCAAATCAACCAAGTTCCGCCAAATTCAGGTTGCGAAAACGCATCCTCCCATTCTCCTGCAAATGGCATCAACTTGTATTTTTTCTCCATTATATTTTTCATTGTCAAAGCCCTCATTTTGATTTAAGATTTTTGAATTACGATTTTTTGAATTTCTACCCTAACGCGTCTCAACGAGCCATTAACCGCAGCAACTACCTGTTTAACATTTATATCCGATTTGTTAGCTTTTGCAATTTGAGCAATTTGAGTATTTTTGAAATCTTCCAAATCGGGACCTCCGGCGGGCGATATTTTTTGAAATCTTTGTCCGAATCTGCTAAAAATTTCAGTGTAACCAACTTTTTTTCTACCGATATTTTTTTCGATTATTTCTCTTAATCCATCTGCACCAAGCATATACCAACCACAATTGTATTCTGTCGCATTCCATAAGGCTTTGAGTTCCAGAAATGCGGAATATTCCAAATCGCCGGCTTCGTCTAAAATCACAAGCGGTTTTTCGGTACTTTGAATGTAAAAAATCAAATCGTCATACACATCACTGTAGCGTGATGAAGAAGCAAGACCAAATTCCTGGGCTATTTTTTGCACTAATTTTTGTTTCGATTTATATTGCGAACAATCAATATACACAACGTTTTTATTCGCTTTTTGAAAATGTTTTGCTGTATAAGACTTTCCAATATCTGCAATATCACACAAAACAGCACTTGTCGAATTTTCTTTGCAAAAAATCAACTGAAAATTTATAAATTTAAAAACGTCTGTTTCAACAGTTTTCCACTCAATTTGTTCCCTAAATTGAACCTCCAATTTCCTTGCAATCGAAAACCAGTTTCCATCCGACAAAACCTGTTCCGTTTCACCTTTCAAAATACGGCTCAAAACCGCCTTATCTATTCCAAGCACAACAGCCATTTTAGTCTGACTGTCATAATTTTTCAGATTGTCTTTTATTGCCTTTGCAATCTTTTCTTTTTGTTCTTTATTTATCATTTTTTTAGGTTTTTAAATTTGTTTTAAATACTGTTTAAAGCCAATTTCTCAATTGCCTGATTTTTAAAATTTTCCAAATATTGGAAACCGCTCGCATCTGTTTCCGGAATAAAAAATTCTCTATTTTCGTCACTTTTCGCAACTTCTATTATTTTTACCTCCACATTATCCAGTTTCTCCGTATTTTCCAGCAACTTAACTTTTGCCAAATCGTTCACTTTATCTTTAACTTGCTTATTTTCAGCATTGTATTAAAATATTTTTGGAGGTTTTAATTTAAGTAAAGCGTATTTTATTTAAGTTACTTATTTTCAGTGTTTTATGTTTTTTAGCGTAAATTTATCGTCTTGCTGTCGTCAGCATTTCGTTGTCTTTTAAATCTCTTTTTTTGCTATTTAAACAAAATTTAAGTGCCTATGCTCAAATTTCACAAAAAAATAAAACAGGCTGTTTTGCCTGCTTTTAGCCGTTTTCATACCTTTTTTAGTCAAAAATATAAGCAAATCCAACCTGCATCCAAGCTATTCGCCTCATTAATCCAACCTAAATATAACCAAATCCAACTTTTTGGAGGTTTTAATTTAAGTAATCTTCTACAACTTATTGCTTGCTATAAGTTGATATTACTGCGTTTTAAAATGTTTATTAATATAATGCTTTTTGGAGGTTTTGCTTTATGCCATATACTAATTTAAGAGGTCTGTCTGATAACGCTTTTTTCCTCTTTAGACTTCACAATATTTTTGCTTTCTCCCCATAAAATACGTCTGTCCCGAAAAATGTTCCAAAACATATAGCCGGAACAAACATAATCATTGCCGTTGAAAATAATTCTGCCAAAGGCTTAGTTTTTTTAAATTTTTGCATCCCACAAATGATAGTTTTTTCCCAAAAAGATAACTATTTTTCTTTTAGCACCTCAAAAAAGATTTTACCTAGTTCAGATATTAATTTGTGGACAGAATCTAAAAATTCAAAATTCATTTTTTTTTCTCAAAAAAAAATTGTAATTTAGAAGTTTATAAATTAAAAAAACAAAATACTGATTTTCAGCTAACAAAAAAACATTAACAAGAAATTATGTCAGAAGAAATTTTAGATTCAAGGATTATACCGGTAAATATAGAAAGCGAAATGAAATCCTCATATATAGACTATTCGATGTCAGTAATAGTTTCGCGTGCTTTACCTGATGTAAGAGATGGATTGAAACCTGTACACCGTCGCGTTCTTTTCGGTATGAACGAATTGGGTAATAAATCCGATAAACCTTATAAAAAAAGTGCTCGTATTGTAGGGGAAGTTATGGGGAAATATCATCCACACGGAGATTCTTCAATTTATGGAACATTAGTGCGTTTGGCTCAGCCTTGGGCTATGCGTTATCCATTAGTTGACGGACAAGGAAACTTTGGCTCTGTTGATGGTGATGGTCCGGCTGCTATGCGTTATACCGAAGCAAGAATGGCAAAAATTACTGAAGAAATTCTTGCAGACATCGAAAAAAATACGATTGATATGCAACTCAATTTTGATGATTCACTTGAAGAGCCAACAGTTATGCCAACAAGACTCCCAAATCTGTTAGTAAATGGTGCCAGCGGAATAGCAGTTGGAATGGCTACTAATATGGCTCCGCATAATCTCGGTCAAACTATTGATGCTGTTATTGCTTATATTGATGATAATGAAATTTCTATTGAAGATTTATCTAAAATAATTCAAGCTCCCGATTTTCCAACAGGTGGTATTATCTATGGTATAGAAGGAATAAAAGAAGCATATCGAACAGGAAGAGGAAGAGTAGTTATTCGTTCAAAAACTGAAATTGAAATAGGCGATAGAGGACATGAAAAAATCATTGTTACTGAGATTCCTTATATGGTCAATAAAGCAGAATTAATTATAAAAATTGCCGACCTTATCAATGAGAAAAAAATCGAAGGGATTTCAAATATCAATGATGAATCCGATAGAGATGGAATGCGTATCGTTATCGACATTAAACGCGATGCTTCTTCAAATGTAGTTCTAAATAAACTCTTTAAATTTACCGCCCTACAATCTTCATTTTCGATTAATAATATTGCATTGGTAAAAGGAAGACCTCAATTATTAAATCTTAAAGAATTAATTTTTCATTTTGTAGAACATCGTCATGATGTCGTTGTTCGTAGAACTCAATTTGAATTAAAAAAAGCAGAAGAACGCGCTCATATTTTAGAAGGTTTAATAATTGCCAGCGATAATATTGAAGAAGTAATTAAAATAATTCGTGCGGCTAATAGTCCTGAAGTTGCAAGAGAAAATTTAATGCAAAGATTTAATCTTTCGGAAATTCAATCTCGTGCAATCGTTGAAATGAGATTACGACAATTAACCGGACTTGAACAAGATAAACTACATGCAGAGTATGAAGAAATAATTTCAAAAATCGCATATTATAAAGAAATTCTTGCAAATATTGATTTAAGAATGAAAATCATTAAAGAAGAATTGATTGAAGTGAAAGGAAAATATGCAGATAAACGTAAAACTGAAATTGTTTTTGCTTCTGAAGAATTAAATCCGGAAGATTTCTACGCAGATGATAGTGTTGTAATAACAATTTCTCATTTGGGATATATTAAACGTACGTTGTTGTCTGAATTTAGAGCTCAGAATCGTGGTGGAGTAGGAGTAAAGGCTTCTACTACAAGAGATGAAGACTTTATAGAACACATGTTTGTTGCAACAAATCATAATACAATAATGTTGTTTACAAAGTTTGGAAAATGTTTTTGGTTAAAGGCTTACGAAATTCCTGAAGGAACAAAACAAGCAAAAGGAAGAGCTATTCAAAATTTGATAAATATTGAGCCAAATGACGAAGTAAAAGCATTTTTGAATGTGAAATCTTTAAACGACGAAGATTATATTAATAATTCTTTCGTAATAATGTGTACAAAACGAGGAGTTTTCAAAAAAACTTCATTAAAACAATATTCACGTCCGCGTTCAAATGGAGTTTTTGCAATAAATGTTCGTGAAGAAGATGAACTTTTAACAGCAAATCTTATCGAACCAATTCAAGATGGCAAGAATGTAAACATTATGATTGCAGCAAGCAATGGTAAAATTGTAAGATTCCCGCAAGAAATAGTTCGTTCTATTGGTAGGACGGGTACCGGTGTAAAAGGAATTACTATTTCAGAAAACGAAGTTGTTATTGGAATGATTACTGTAAAAGCAAATCAACATGTTCTTGTAGTTTCTGAAAATGGTTACGGAAAAAGATCTGATATTGAAGATTATCGAATTACAAACAGAGGTGGAAAAGGCGTAAAAACAATTAATATTACTGAAAAAACCGGTAAACTCATTGATATTTCTGCTGTTACAGATAATGATCATTTAATGATTACAAATAAATCCGGTGTTTCAATACGAATTGCTGTTCAAGATTTAAGAGTTATGGGTAGAGCAACTCAAGGAGTAAAATTAATAAATTTAAAAGAAGATGATGTAATAGCATCAGTTGCTAAAATTGAAGACGGCGAAACTTTGGAAAAAGAAAATCAAGAATTATTAGAAAGTCTGAAAAATGCAGAAGTTTTAGCAATGGCAGATGAGGTCTCTGAAATACCAGACGAAGTCTCCAAAACTATAGACGAAATTAATAATATTGATAAAAATAACATAGAATAATAATAAATAAAATAATATTAATTATATGGTATAAAATTTGTAGCAAAAAATAGTATAGTAACACATAAAATAAAAAAAATGAAAAAATTAAGTCTATTTATATTTATATTTATGAGCGTTATAGCTTTCGGACAAAAAAGAGAAATTACAAACGCTTGGGGATACTTAAAAGATGGATTTTTAGATGATGCAAAAAAATCAATCGACAAAGCAGAGTTAAATGTTGAAACAAAAGATTCGTATAAAACCTATTATTATAAAGGTAAAATTTATAGAGAATTAGGAGTTTCAAAAAATAAAAAATACAAAGCCTTGTGCGGTGAAACTTGTTTTGATGTAGCTTATGATGCTTTGATGAAATCCATAAAATTAAATTTTACAAAACCTGAAAATCAAAATTTAGATTTAACAGATGAACTAGATTTAATGAAATTTGCTAAAGTTTTGGGAAAACAAGATTCAAGAGATTTTGAAGATTTTGAATCAATAGCCGACATAGTTATGAATATATTTCCCGCTCTTTCAAACGATTTGGTTAATGAAGGAATTAAAAAATTTCAAGAAGAAAAATTTGAAGAATCTTATCAAAAATTTGTAAAAGCGAGCTCGATTGCTATTACAAGTGCAGATACACAGTTGATATATTTAACCTCATTAGCTGCGATGGAAACAAACAGATTTAAAGAAACATCAAAATTTTGTGAGGCTTTAATTAAATTAAACTATGGAGAAAATAATCAAATAAAAGTAACCATATATCTAAATCTGTCAAGAGCTTATTCGGCACTTAATGATACCGTTAAAATGTTAAAAACATTAGATGCCGGAATTAGTAAATTCCCACAAGACAATTATCCTTTAATAATTGAAGCATTTAACTTCTTTGTAAAAATAAAAGATGATGAAAAAGCCCTAAATTATATAAATATGGCAATTGAAAAAAATCCTACAAATCCGGCATTTTATTCAATTAAAGGAACGTTGTTTGAAGGTATGGGCAACAAAGATGGAGCAGCAGAAGAATACAATAAAGGACTTCAAATAGACCCTGAGAATTTTGATGCTAATTATCAATTAGGAGCTATGTATTATAATGCAGCGGTTGATACTATTGAATGGGCAAATAAAAATTTACCCCCAAGAGATTTTGATAAAATTAGAGAATATACAGAAGTCGCTAAAAATTTATGGGAAAAATCACTCCCATATCTTGAAAAAGCGTATTCTATGCAACCTCAAAATTTGAATGTTTTACAAACTTTACGTATTATTTATCGCAAAACAGGAAAAATGGATTTGTATGATAAAGTTGATGCAGAAATAAAAGTTCTTACAGAACCAAAACAAGAAACTACAGAATAATATTAGATAACAAATTTTAATTATTTAGGTATAATGGATTGAAATATATGTATAATCAGCTATTATTTTTTTGACTTAAAAAATAATAGCTGATTATTAGAAATATACGACAATAACATACCACCTAAATAATTATTATATAATGTTTCTTGTCTGTAATTAAAATTAAATTTTTCTCAAAAGAAATAATCCTATTTACTAAATGACAATATTTATCTACCCACTTGCTCTTTTTTAGCTAATTTTGTTTTGAGTACAATATTCTCCAAATTTTAGTCCATTGAGAAAAAAAATTATACTAACCCCTATCAAATTTACTAATAATTTAGATTAAAACTCTAACAATGGTTTAATGGTAAAGCAGGTTTTAACACGGTTAGATTTTATCTGTTTAGTCTGAAATTTTACAATCTCCCAATAATAAATTTTAAATTCTCACTAAAAAACGTTAATTTTGTTGTTCAAAAAAATAAATGTTTACATTAATAATTGAAAATATAGAAAAAAAATTTGAAACTCACAAAGCCTTAGACAACGTTAGTTTCAACATTCCGGAAAACTGCATTTTTGGATTATTAGGACCAAATGGTGCAGGAAAAACTACTTTAATACGAATCATAAACCAAATTACAGCTCCCGATTCCGGCTCAATTTTAATGAATGGAGAAAAACTTTCCTCAAAACATATCTCTTCTATTGGTTATTTACCTGAAGAAAGAGGGCTTTATCCAAAAATGAAAGTTGGTGAACAAGCTCTATATCTTTGTCAATTGAAAGGAATGACAAAAAATGACGCAATGAAAGAACTAAAAAAATGGTTCGAGAAATTTGAAATTCAAGAATGGTGGGGAAAAAAAATAGAAGAACTTTCAAAAGGAATGCAACAGAAAGTACAATTTATTACTACAGTTCTTCACAAACCAAAATTATTAATTTTAGACGAACCTTTTAGTGGTTTCGACCCAATAAACGCAAATCTACTAAAACAAGAAATCCTTGAAATTAAAAAACAAGGTTCTACAATAGTTTTATCTACTCACAATATGACTTCTGTTGAAGAAATTTGCGATAACATTGTTCTTATTAATAAATCAAAAAAAGTCCTTGAAGGAAATGTAGAACAAATTCGTAAAGATAATTCTTCAATGATGTACAATATCGAATATCATGGAAATTTTGACAAACTATTACCAACACTTACTTCCGACTATAAAATCGTAGAAATAAACACAACACAACTAGGAGGAAATATTAAAATTGAAGTTCTAAATAAAGAACTTACGAATAATATTTTATTAGAAAGAATGATGCAATTTGGAAGCATTAGCTCTTTTCGGGAAGACATTCCAACTATGGATAAAATTTTCATTAAAACAGTTCAAAAAAATAAAATTCAAAATTAAATCGTGAAAAAAATACTTTTAATAATAAAACGAGAATACCTAACAAAAATTAGAAAAAAATCATTTATTTTAATGACGGTTTTAAGTCCGATTTTTTTTAGTCTCATTGCAATCATACCCGCAGCAATCGCCATTTTTAGCAATGATGATTTTAAAAAAATTGCCGTAATTGACGAAACTCGTATTTTTAATGAAGCCCTTACTAACTCCAAATACTTACAATTCGATTTTATTTCAGCCCAATATTATGATAAAAACACTTCAAAATATGATGTTTCACAAGCCAAACTAGATATAAAAGAATCTGAGTATTTTGCACTTCTATACATTCCACATACTATAATTCAAGGGAATAAAGGTGCCGTAGAACTTTTTTCATACGAGCAAATAAATCTTGATCTTGAAATGAATATTTCTAATTCTATTGAAAAAAAAATCGAAAATATTAAACTTGATTTAAAAGCAGAAGAATTTGGACTTTCGCACGAAGATATAGAAAATATTTTAAAAACTACAAGTTCTAATATCAATGTAAAATCAACTATCATAGATAAAAAAGGTCAAGAAAAAGAATCTTCGGCAACTATTGCAATGATTGTCGCTTATATCCTCGGTTTTATGATTTATACTTTCGTTTTTATGTATGGCTCACAAGTAATGCGAAGTGTTTTAGAAGAAAAAACAAACCGAATCGTAGAAGTCCTTGTTTCGTCAATAAAGCCGATGCAATTAATGTTAGGAAAAATTATTGGAGTTGCTTTGGTCGGACTCACTCAATTTGCTATTTGGGTTGTTCTAACTATCACTTTCGTAGAAATAGGTTCATCTTTCCTAAAAACTTCACCTGAGTTTCAACTAAATCAACAAATAGCTAATAATTCACCAATAAGTGCAATTGATACATTAACAAACAACGAACATTTAGAAACACTTCCGAATATTATTAATTCCATTGTGAACATAAATTACGTGTTAATCATTTCTCTTTTTATAATTTATTTTATCGGCGGATATTTATTATATGCCTCTTTGTTTGCCGCAGTAGGCTCTGCTGTTGATAGAGAAACAGATTCGCAACAATTTATGCTGCCAATTTCAATTCCACTTTTCATAGGTATCATTTTACTTACAAACATAACTAAAAATCCAAACGGGCCTATAGCGCTTTGGAGTTCAATGATTCCTTTTACGTCTCCAATTGTTATGATGGCACGAATTCCTTATGGAGTTCCATTTTATCAAATAATTGTATCACTTGTCATCCTAATCGGTTCTTTTATTTTTACGACTTGGATTTCTGCTAAAATTTATCGAGTAGGAATCTTAATGTATGGTAAAAAGATTACTTACAAAGAACTATGGAAATGGATAAAATATAAAAATTAATTTTTAGAACACAATTTATTATTAAAAAAATAGTTTTACAAAAAAATAGTTATGAAAAAATTACCATTAATAATTACAATGCTTGCTTTTTCGGCATTTATTTTTGCTCAAAGATTTGCTTATGTTGATACGGAATACATATTAAACAACGTTCCTACCTATGAAACCGCTAAAACCCAATTAGATGAGTTTTCAAAAAATTGGAAAGATGAAATTGATGTTATGAAAAATAATATCGACAAAATGTATAAAGATTACCAATCGGAAAGAGTTTTATTAACCGAAGAACTTCGCCTCAAACGTGAAGAAGAAATTATGAATAAAGAAAAAATTATGAGAGAGCTTCAACAAAAATATTTTGGGAAAGACGGTATGCTTTTCAAAAAACGTGAAGAACTTATCAAACCGCTTCAAGATAATATCTACAACGCTATCAAAGAAATTGCTCAAGAAGGAAACCTTGACGTAATTTATGATACAGCAGATAACGTTAATATGATTTACACAAATCCGCGTTATGATAAAAGCGATGATGTGTTGAAAAAAATGGGATTCAAAAATTAATTTTAAACTTTAACAAAAATAAAATAATCAATTTTTTATGAAAAAAATAATAATTTTTATATTTATCGCACTAAACATTGCAACTTATGCACAAAAAGGCAAATTCGGACATGTTGATTCTAATGCAATTTTCGATTTGATGCCGGAAAAAAATGATTCTAAAAAAACTTTAGAAGAATATTCAAGAACTTTGGAAGAACAAATGGCTGTCTTGCAAAAAGAATTTGAAACAAAATATACTGAATATCAATCAAAATCAACTACTTGGTCTTCTTCTATCAAAGAATTAAAAGAAGATGATTTAATGACACTTCAACAAAGAATACAAAATTTCCAACAACAAGCTCAAAAAGACTTACAAGAAAAAGAAGCCTCTCTGTTGGAACCTCTCTATAATAAAATAAAAGATGCCATAAAAACTGTTGGAGAAGAAAAAGCTCTTATTTATGTTTTTGATGTAAATTCTTTACTGTATTTTTCATCAGAAAGCGTTGATGTTACCCCTGATGTTAAAACAAAATTAGGAATAAAATAATCTTATTGAAATAATTCATTAGGACTATTATTTTTTATGATAGTCCTTTTTTATGAAAATCCATAAAAAAATAGTAATTTTGTACGTTTTTTAGCTAATGAAACAAAAAACCATAACAAAAGAAGTTACAGTTGAAGGTAAAGGTTTGCATTTTGGAAAGAATGCAAAATTAACTATTAAATCAGCCCTTCCAAATACAGGATACGTTTTTGTTCGAAAAGATATTGCCGATACGGCAAAAATAAAAGCTATAGCTGATAATGTTTGTGATAGTTCAAGAAATACAACAATTTCTAAAAATGGAATAAGTATTTCCACAATAGAGCATTTATTAGCAGCAACTTATGCTTTAGGAATTGATAATGTTGTTTTTGAAATTGATGCTCCGGAAGTCCCAATTCTTGAAGGAAATTCCAAATGTTTCATTGATTTGTACAAACAAACAGAAATTGTAGAGCAAGACGCAGAATTGAAAATTTTTGATATTAAAAAAGAACTTGAATATTCAATTCAAGAAAAAGGAATTAAGTATAATGTCTTTCCAGACGAAAATCTAAAATTTAAAGTTTTTGTAGATTTTAATATTTCGGAATTTTCAAACCAAGAAGCAGAATTAATAAATTTCTCTGATTTTGAAAAAAAAATTTCTACAGCCAGAACCTTTGTGTTTTTGAGTGATATTGAAAAATTAGCAAATGCAAATTTAATTCAAGGTGGAAATTTAGACAATGCAATAATAATTATTGATGTCGAAAAAAACCAGAAAGAATATGATGAATTATCTAAAAAACTTAACAAACCAACGTTTAAAGTTCAAAAAAAAGGAGAAATTTTGAATAATACAAAATTATATTTTCCAAACGAACAAGCACGACATAAATTATTAGATGTAGTAGGAGATTTAGCATTAACAGGATATAGATTTAATGCAAGAATCCAAGCCACACATCCGGGACATTTTGGAAATGCTCAATTAGCAAAAATTATTAGAAATTATATCAAAAATTCTATTTAATATGGAAATAGAACAAATAATAAATTCATATAATCCTGAAGATAAGCCGATTAAAGATTTGGCTCAAATAAAACAATTATTGCCTCACCGAGAACCATTTTTGTTTTTGGATAAAGTAATATACTTAACAGAAACA
Organism: Bacteroidales bacterium; assembly: GCA_031284905.1. Classification (GTDB taxonomy): domain Bacteria; phylum Bacteroidota; class Bacteroidia; order Bacteroidales; family ML635J-15; genus Bact-19. The sequence continues at coordinate 3,328 of JAITXI010000197.1, read as the reverse complement.
GAAGTTGTTGGTGTAAGAGAAATTAAAACAACAGAAAATTTTTTCAAAGGGCATTTCCCTGATACTCCGATAATGCCCGGCGTTTTACAGATAGAAGCACTAGCCCAAACAGGAGGAATTTTATTATTAAGTACAGTACCGGACCCAGAAAATTATTTGTGTTTGTTTATGAAAATTGAAAATGCAAAATTCCGAACTATCGTAGTTCCTGATGCAAAAATTTTTTTAAAATTGACTTTATTAGAGCCAATCAGAAGAGGCATTGCCCACATGCAAGGTAAAGTGTATTTTAATAATACTATAGCAGCTGAATCAGAAATGTTGGCACAGATAAAAAAATATAAAAATTTATAATTATGAATCAACCATTGGCATATATACATCCAAATGCAAAAATTGCAGAAAATGTTGTTATTGGACATTTTTCAGTTATTGAAGATAATGTAACAATTGGAGAAGGAACTTGGATCGGTCCAAATGTTACGATTATGGAAGGTACTGTAATTGGAAAAAATTGTAAAATTTTCCCGGGAGCCGTGATTGCAGGTATTCCTCAAGATTTGAAATTTCAAGGAGAAAAAACAATAGTAAAAATTGGAGATAATACAACTATAAGAGAATTTGTTACCATAAATAAAGGAACAATTGCTAAAGGGAAAACAGTGATTGGCTCAAATTGCTTATTGATGGCATACGTTCATATTGCACATGATTGTGTGGTCGGAGACAATGTTATTTTGGTTAATGGAGTAACTTTAGCCGGAGAAGTAACAATTGAAGATTGGGCAATTATTAGTGCAAATACATTAATTCATCAATTTTGTCGAATTGGCGCCCATACAATGTTTGCAGGAAACTCTTTAGTTGACAAGGATGTCCCTCCATTTATTAAAGTCGCAAGGTATCCGATTTCGTATGCCGGAATAAATTCTGTAGGATTACGAAGACGAGGTTTTTCTAACGAAATAATAGACAATATTAACGATACTTATCGAATTATTTTTAATAGTGGTATGAATAAAACTGATGCAATTACTCTTCTCGAAACTCAAATATATTCAACAAAAGAAAAAACCGAAATTATTCAATTTGTGAAAAATTCAAAACGAGGAATATTAAAAGGTTATTTTGATAAATTATCGGAAAATGATATTACATAAATCACTTCATTGAGTTAGATTATAGATTTTATATTATAAATATTAGATGGAAGAAAAAAAATACGATATAATAATTGTAGGTAGTGGATTAGGCGGATTAGTTTGCGGATACATTTTGTCGAAAAACGGTTATAACACATGTATCGTTGAAAAAAACAAACAAATTGGAGGTTGTCTTCAAACTTTTACCAGAGGTGGAATAAAATTTGATACCGGAATGCACTACATAGGCTCAATGGAAGAAACACAAATTTTGTATAGATTTTTTAGATATCTAAATTTATTAGATGTTCCTCTAAGCCGATTGGACAATTTAGGATATGATGTAATTTCAATCGGAGGAGAAAAGTATAAATATGCCTCCGGATTCGATAATTTCATTGAAACACTTTCGGAAAAATTTCCGGATAATATTGCAGATATTAAAGAATATGTAAGAAGAATTAGAGAAATTGCAGATGCTTCTCCATTATACAAATTACAAGAAATTAATTCAAATGTTTTTATTGAAGCTGATTATATTAAGACCAGTGTAAATGAATTTATTGAATCTGTAACAGAAAATAAACGTTTGCAAAGTGTTTTGACGGGTATTCTTCCATTATACGCAGGAGTAAAAAATAAAACGCCAACATATATTCATGCTTTGATTAATAATTTTTATATACAAAGCGCATGGAGAATTATTGGAGGAAGTGATAAAATAGCAAAATCGCTTGCAAAATCTATAAAATCGTTTGGTGGAGAAATCCTTACAAATTCGGAAGTAGTTGAGTTTGTTTGTAATGAAACAAAAACAACTTCAGTAAAATTAAAAGATGGACGAGAACTCAAAGCTGATTATTTTATATCAAATATCCATCCGCAAGTTATGATGGAAAAAATACAAACAAAAATAATCAGGAAAGCGTATTGTGAACGAATAGCAGGATTAGAGAATACAATCTCAAATTTTACAGTTTTTTTGAAATTTAAAAAAGATAAACTTCCATATTTGAACTACAATTTTTATTATTATGAAAACGAAAATATTTGGGAGACAACTGATTATGATGAAAAATTATGGCCGGAAAGTTTCCTTTATATGCACCAAATATCAGATAATAATACTATTTTTGCGGAAAGTGCCCAAATTATTGGATATATGCGCTTTGACGAAGTTAAAAAATGGGAAAATACAATTGTAGGAAAACGTGGCAAAGAATATGAAAAATTTAAACAAGAAAAAGCGAAATTATTGATAGATAAATTAGAAAAATCTTTCCCCGGAACAAAAGATGCAATTGAATTTTATTATACATCAAGTCCATTGACATACAGAGATTATACCGCTACAAAAAACGGTTCTTTATATGGAATTATTCGCGATAAAAATTTTCCTATACAAACACTTGTTTCTCAACGAACTAAAATCCCAAATTTATTGATGACCGGACAAAATATTAACTCTCACGGAGTTCTCGGAGTTATTATTGGTGCAATGATTACTTGTGCAGAATTTCTTGGAATGAACCATATTATTCGCGATATAGATAATTCTAATAGTTAGATTTAAGTAATGAGTAGTGTAACTACAGACAAAAACAATGTTGATTACTCAAAAACACAAATCTATTGCTATACTTTTTGACGAAAATTTTTGGAAATCAGTTTAGGGTAACGTATTGTCAAACTCAGGTAAAAAGCTGTTTTAGCAAATGAAATTTTTCGAGTTATTCGCTTTCGTCCAAAAGACAGTGAAGATGATATTCTTTTGATAACTAATATTTTGTGGTTAAGTGCGTAAATGATTGCTATTATATATTGCAGGAGCCGGGATATTAAAGTATTTTTTTGTTTTATCAAACAAGAGCTGAATTTCAGCCATTTTATCTCATTAAATAAAAATGGAATACAGATTGTTCTGTATATGACATTGATTGTAGCTATGCTTATAATGATTTATAAACAAGTAAATCCGACAGGTTACAAAACAGCTAAAAGAAGAATGGAAATTGAAGTGCAAGAATAAATAATTGCTATTTCAGTTATTCAAGCCGGTGGGATTTGAACCCTAACTCCGCCAAAATTAGGGTGTCTATTGTGTTAATTGTTTGTGATGCAACGATTTAAGTTAAATTACAGACAACCTAATTAGGTTACTTAAATAATTTAGCTAATTTTCTGTA
>JAITXI010000166.1 GCA_031284905.1 Bacteroidales bacterium | reverse complement strand
AAAACAATAAAGTTATAAAAATAAAATAGTTTAATTAACAAGTGTTTAAAATTAGTATCGGGGCGTGGCTCAGTTGGCTAGAGCGCTCGGTTCGGGACCGTGAGATCGCTGGTTCAAATCCAGTCGCCCCGATATTTTAAAAGCACAAATATAAGTTGTAACTTGGAACATATTATCGTGAAGATACAGCATCGAATTGCTTAAAGTGTCTGGCATAAGTAATGCAGTTGTGAAGCTTATTGAAATACTTAAAAGAAGCGTTGTTGAGGATATATTTTTCTTTGAAGTTTTATTAAAAGGTAAGGAAAATATAAAAACAATTCAAGACATATAAACACCTGGCTTGTTTATCTGTGCCCTGATAGCTCAATTGGATAGAGCAGATCCGTCCTAAGGATAAGGTTGGAGGTTCAACTCCTCTTCAGGGCGAGCTGAAGTATTTTTGAAACACCAAACTATAAACAAACTTTAACGATTATCTTTGCTAAAACCAAAAGATTTTGTATAAATTTGCTCCCAATTTTATACGACAAAAAAAAATACAATGATGTTGTCATAAAATTTACATTTTTAATGATATTTAAAGAAATTTTTGAGATATGGTTAACAAAAAGTGTTGAAAGGTATCTGTTTTTGCAGGGCGGAAACTTACAAAAACAGAAGCTACAGAGTTAACCAGAAACAAGAGTCGTTTGGATTGCCGTTTTTAACTGATAATGCGTTAGGACAAAGAAAACAGAAATTCAAAAGAATGGAATTGGGAAAAACTTTATTCTTTTTGCGTCTACAAAACTCAAAAAGTTATTATGGAGCGCTAAATAATTTTTTTGTTAATTTAGATGGAGATAACTTGCTACTTTACAATAGTAGAACCAATAATTTAGTAAAAATAGAGAAAATATTTATTTTAACTATGTAATAAAGATTAGCAAAGATAATATAAGTTAAGGATTGATAAGGTTTTTATAAATTACAACCAATATGAAAAATCTGAAAATCATAATTAATTCTTGTTGTAAAAACGATATTCGCTATGAGTTCAATATTATAACTAACGCTATTTTGTTAAATAAAAGCGCTGCAAAAAATTTACAAAAAGCAGGATTTATTAAATAGACCCATTAAAAATACAAATAAATCAAATTTTAATAATATTTACGAAAATGTAAAAATATGACATGAATTAATATCAATTGTTTTAAGAATTGCGTTGTCAAAGGAAAATTTTAATCAAATTGTTGGTTTTGCTGAAAAGTTGAAAAAGATAGTTTATTAAAAACAAATTTTTCTTTATGTCTGTTGCATATTCCTCACTTAAATTCACAACTAGATTATGGTATTTTGAATGATGCTTTTGATTCCAGAAAATATTTCAAAGTATATTTTGATATTTACTAGGAGTTATATAATAAAAACATCATAAGTTTTACTTTTTGCGGAATTATATAAGGAATACGGAGCTTATAAAAACAATTAAGCATAAAGATTGAGTAAAAAGATTTTGATTTTGAAAATTGGAGTGTTATTATTGTAAGTTATTGCCTATATGTAAGGTCGAATATAATGCGAGTAAGGAGATCTTAAAAAGAAACCAATATAGGGAATTTTTAGAATTAGGTTGTAATGAGCGGGAATATGAAAAATGATTTATTTGCAAAATTTAATAAAAATACGATGGTCGCTAATCATCTACGGAAAAGCTTTAAAATTAGCAGCTACGATGTGATGTTCAAATAGATCAAATTATTTTTGATATGCAACAGTTCAATAAAGAGAATAATTTAAAAATGTTATAAATTAATTCAAACCTATATTAAGGAACTATATTCTACAAAATCTAATCTATCTACATGTTTTGCGGTGCAACAACGATTACAGCTGCGGTCATTTTTTTTGTTGTTTCGGAGGCAAGATGATAATTAAAGAGAGCATGAAGGGCGCTTAACCCTAAACCTGCTTTGTGAGGGATTAATTTAGACGGCTAAGATGTATCGCCTCACGTTCATTCTGGTGAATGGACTTAAGGATTTTTGCGGAATGTTGGAGGTAAGTAATTTTTGATTATTCGCAGTAAATGAGGACTATTATGGCAAATGATTGGTGGACAGGCTAATTTTTAAAAACAGTTTACGCAACGATATCTTTAATTAGGTGAAACTTATATTGATGTCAAGTTTAAAAATATATCTAAATTTATACTTGTAGTTATAGCTTTACAGGAAAAAATAGTGTTAATACTATGAAAATTTAGCGTTAGTGAAGATGCAGGCTAAATAATTATATCATGAAAAATGTTAAAGACCTATTATGATAGGTAATTAATTGACATTTCTTTGTCATTTGAGGCAAACAATATCAAGCCCTTAAACGGAATCGTAAGGCTATTTTTGTATTTGCCTCTGACATTCAGATACAGTAGAGATTTTAAGAAAGACTTTTACATCGGTAAAGAGTGAAATTAAAACCCAAAACTTTGAAAATCAAATATGAGTTCAAAATATGTGGTAACTGTAAGTCAAGAAAAAGATTTTATTGTAAAGATTAATGAAGTAATAAAACCGCTAAATCTTAAAATAAATGTTGGAACATTTAAGAATATAAATACTGTTTTAGAACAAATAAGGCAATCTTCAAACGAAAAACTGCTTACTTCAGCTGAAAAAGTAACTCTTATTGATAATGAACATAAAATATTTTTAAAGAATTTAATAAAATGGCCGCAGATATTTTTATCTGAACTATTATAATGCTGGCAACCTTATTATAGAAAAAGTACCACAAAGATAATACTCGCTATTTATGCTTATAACCTGAGAAATTTGAAGACTTATTTGATAATGCTGAAATTAAAAAAAGCATTGGAAAATATAAAAACAAAATTTCAAGGCTATTGTGAAACTATAGGGGAAAAGTTGTTCCTGGAGATGTGTACTGCCAAGCAATGATATTTTGCTTATCACAAGCGATGGTTTCGAAATTCATAGTGAAATTATGGATATTGCCATGAAAAATGATAGAATAATGGGTATCTGTGCGAACATTTTTTCTGCAAAAAAACGCTTTTCTTAAAATAAAGAGATTTGAAAATGAAAAATGAACGGTTTAGAATATCAAAAAAAATCTTTAGAGTTGATTTACAATGAATTTATGAAGTAGCAAAAAGAATGATTGGGGAATTTTATCAACGATGTGAACCCGGCGGAGCGTTTCAAAAATGCGAATAACCGCCGCAATAAAGGAGATGAGGAACTAAAAGGCATAGCGATAGAATGTAGATATAGCAACGAATGAGTTTGTTCGCCTCAAAAATATTTTAGTTAAGCTCATTTGAATTGTTTTTGCATAGCATTTTGGGTTTCTATGATTGCATTTAATAAAGAAAATAAATTTATTGTTTTGGATGGCGCAATTTTGAGTTTTGATATAAAATTTATAGGAACAGATTTGCAAAATTAATATTATTAACTCACGAAACTGAATGGTTTAATTATCTAAGCCAGATAGCAAAAAGAAAAGCATGGTTGATTGATAATATAAAAATGGAGCGAAACAAAAGGAATATACCTTGATGA
>JAITXI010000146.1 GCA_031284905.1 Bacteroidales bacterium | reverse complement strand
TCTTTACAAATATACCAATAATCTTTAAATCCTTGTTTTTCAATCGCTTCTGCTAAAGTTGTGTCTGCAATATTTCCGTAATTTTCTTGCATATTCGGACAATTTTTTATGTTACCTTCAACATCTATACAGATTTTACGGTTTAGGCAAGTGTTGTGCTGTTGAGATTCGGTGAAAAAAGGGAGATTGTTTTTAAAAAATAACGGATGTACCTCACCACATTGTTTAAAATTAAAATTTTCAGTTGAAAAAATAATATATTTTATGTGAAAAACATCAACAAATATTTTTTTATCTTCGGGAGCTTTTGTTAAATGAAGTGTAAACAAACGCTTATTATCCGAAAATAATTTTATTATTTCATCTAAATTATAGAAAATAAAACTATAATTTGTTATTATTTCTATGCATTGAACAATAGAATCATCAAATATTGATAATATATCTGAAAAAACAGTGATATTTTCTATTTCGGAAAAATATATTTGAACATTTTCACAGCCAAAATCTTCTAATTCAGAAATTAGGTTTCTTAGTTTTTCAAAATTAAAATCTTTATAAATTATTATTGAATTTGTAAATATAGACGGAGACTCAAAAACTAATGAATTTTCTTGAAATTTAATATCTTTATTAGTTTTATACACAATTTCATTTTCAATTAAAAAATTCAAATAAAAATCTAATTGCGATTCTTCTCCATATTTTTTGAGATTTTCACCAAACTCCTTAATTGTTATATAATTTTTCTTTTCAAATAAAGATATAATCCATATAGGAACAAAGGTATATTTTGATAGATTAAAATCTTGAATTATGCCTCTCGAATAACCTGAAACTCTTGAACACGATGGATATATATAGATTTTTTCCATATAATTTTGTTTCGATTATACACTGAATATTGAAATATTTTTATAAAATTTTTTGCAAGAATATGATATTGTACAATATCTATTTATTTTTACAGAAGTACATAATGTTTTTTGAGGTTGTATTTCAGTAAAATATTCATAGAAACAAGGAAATTTCCTTTTAATTTGTTTTTTATTTATTATATTCATAATATTTTTTTAGTAAGTATTCTGCAATTAGCTTATCCGGATATATATTACAATAATCAAAAAATCCATACTGACCAGATGGATTCACCTCTAAAAAAACATAATTACCTTTTTTATCTAAGATAAAATCCAAAGATCCCATCTGTAAATTGAAGTGTTCCATAAATAAATTAATTTTCTTGGTTATCTCGGTAGGCAAATCATAAAATGCCATTTTATTAGGTTTAGAATAATTATAATTTCTAAAATCAATAGTTGTTTGTGTATCAAATTGAGATAGTATTGCAACAGTATAACATTTATTCCCAAGGTAAAAAACTCTCAGCTCTAATTCCTTTTCAATTTCTTCTTGAAATAAACTTATTGTATAATCGGATTTAATATTTTTCTCATTAACTCTACTTGTAAAAGTTGAATAACTACGTTCTCCTAAATTTATATGTATTACTTCAGACATAGGCTTTGTAATAATTGAAGATTTTAAATCAGCTATTTCTAATTTTGTTTTTAAAAAAGTATGGGGAATTTTAAGTCCTATTTTATGTGCAACCTGCAATTGTTCTAATTTATTTAGTTCATTCAATGTAAAGCGGTTTAACCAATAGCAATTATAATTATCCAAATTGTACAAAAAATATTGGAAAAATACATTTTGCTCATTTTTAATATTATTGTTAATTTTATTAAGAGAAGAAATAGAAATTTTTTTTGATTTCTCTAAATCCGGCAACGACCTATACAATTTCCACGACCATACAACACTAATCTCATCTGTTGAAAAAGAAAAACCGTCTTTTTTAAAAATTATAGGTGCTTCTATGCATTCTTGTTTAATGTTGTAATTTTCAAACAACTCATCTGTGTTTAGTCTTATAACTGTTATTGATTTGTCTAAATAAAATAACCATTTCATTACATTCGTAGAAGAAATATCTTTATTACCTGTCAGTATTAATATTTTATTCTTAGTTTTCATTATAGTATTCTTCAGGAATATGCCCATTGATTTTTTTTGCATACTCTTCTATTGGAGATAGCCCCATTCCTTCTCGTCTTTTATTTAAATTCTTAAAATCTTCAACCTCATTCAATTTCAAAAAAGGTTCATTTTGTTTTTTTGAAAATTGAGTTCCATAAATTTGTTTTTTACCGTTCTGTACCAGCCATCGGTCAGTTAAAAAGGCGTAATGTTCGGGTCTGAAATCACCATTTTCGTATGCTTTTCTTACCATATAATAGTGTTTGTCCTCTATAAGTGAGTGCTGAATAATATCCCAAACAATATCGGAAGCTGTTTGTCCAACCATAGATGGAGTTGGAAAACCGTATTTTTTAATAATTTTATTTACTTCTTTTTGAGCCATGAGATTTTGTTTTCTCTTTTCTTTTATTGTCGGTAAATTTTTTCTTCTGCAACTCACCATTGTAAAGCCGATTTTTTGTTCTTCGATTTCTATCCGAAACAATTTTATTGCTAAATCTTTATTCATTGAAGAATCTAATTCCATTAAATATATGTTTTCAATTCGAGTAATTATATTATTCCATTTTTTTTTGTTTTTTTTGAGTAATTCAAAATCTTCATCAATGAAAACAGAACGATAATCTTGCGGACCTAAATCAATATATTTATTTAAGTAATAAAAAGCAGAATCTTCATTACCCAGCAACGAATAATCTTGTGCAATTATATAATTTAGTTTTTTTGGAAAATTTCCTAAAGAATCTATTCTTGCCAAATTATATTCTATTGATTTAAGATACTCTCCGACTCTATATAAACTGTCTGTTTTAGGTATTGATATATATGATTGTTCATAGTATTTATACCCTGTTTGTTGTGAAAATAATGCCACAATATTAAACGTTATAATTATTATTGTCAAAACAACGCATTTTATTCTCGAATTTCTCATTTATTTTGTAAAATTAGTTAAAAAAACTAAAAGTGTATAATAGAAATCATAACTATACACTTTTAGAGCTTTAAATTTACTAATATGATGTTGTCCCGTCATGAAGTGTCTCAGGCTCACCTACTTGAGTCGCCTTTCCAAAGATATTCACTTCATAAGTTGTTGTAGTAGTCCATTTATCAAAACAAACGCGATCTGTATCATAACTTGCCGGACAATCTCTTTGAGTGTAAGAATAGTCTTTGACATAAACTGTTTTTCTGCCACCGGATATTTTTAACATATCTTCGTTTGTTAAACTTTTAAATTTTTTACCACCTAATTTCTCGAATTTCAATTCGACTTTTTTTACTTCTTTTTCCATTTTGATAAATGTTTTTAAAATTAAACTTTATTTTATTATTATCAAATTTTTTGTTTAAAAATTTCTGTAAAAGTAACATAAATATTATTACAAAAAAATATGGTTTTAACAATTTGGCATAACTTGTTACTTTTTTGTAATAACTTGTAACTTTTTGGTAACAACTTGTTACATTTTTGTAGTATCTTGTTTTCTAAAAGAAGGTTTTTTTCACAAATTCAGCTTTATTTCTTGATATTTTTAATTCAATTTCTCCTAAAAATACTTTTTTTTGTTCTTTACTTAATTCTATCGCTGTTATATATTTTCCGTTTATAATAGTATTATGGTGTATTCTTAGAAAACCATACTCTGTTAATTCTGTTTCAAATTTTTTCAAATTTTTAACATCTAAAATTTTATTCCCATCAATTAAATAAATCGTAGTATATTTACCTTCACACTGCAAATATAGAACTTTACATGCTTCTATCAATATTTTATGTTTGCCGTGTGTGAAAAATTGATATTCTTCTTGTTTTTTATAATTTGTTTTCCCCATGTTGTAAATACTTAAATTATTATTCACAAACATATAAAAAGCATGGACTAAATTCTAATATTCCGATTAATGAGGTTCTCGACTACCCTGAAGACCAAAAAAATAGACAAAGCCCACGCCAAGCATGAGCGTTATTGCCCTATTCTTAGTCCTCAGTGAAATTGTCGAGTTTTCATTAATTTAGAATAAAAAGCTAAAACGCTAAATCCAAACTATTTAAAATGTTATATATTATTTTTCTACATTCTCAAAATTTTTCAGCAAATTTAAATATGTTTTTTGTAAGAAACAAATTTTTTTCTAAAATTAGAAAAAATAATTTAAAATTTGCAATTTTCATAATTTTACTTGTTGCAAAAGATTTTAACGGAATTGACGGATTTTCTGTAACAATATTTACTTTCGCTGTTATAATTTCGGGATATTTAAAAAACCAACTTCCCACAAATAAACCAATGATTATCAAGAATATAACTGTTATCCCCCAACGTATAATTGATTTGGGCGGGCTGCCTAATATTTCGGTTACTTGCTCACTGCGGATTTCGATTTTTTTGTTTTCTGCCATTGTTTTTTTCATTCTTTCCAAATTTCTTGGTTTAATTTTTCTATTTTTTCTTTATCCGGCACAAAACCTGTTTCTTTGCCATAAGTTCCGCATTCTTCAACGGGAACATAGCCTTCTTCGCCTTGCCATTTACAAATATAGGGGTTATAACTGCATTTTGCAGGTTGCGAATAAATATTTCCGGGGTCTTTTATAAATGC
>JAITXI010000128.1 GCA_031284905.1 Bacteroidales bacterium | reverse complement strand
TGAATTTCTTTGATACTACTTCCGTTTGGCGTGTAGGCTATTTTAGAAGCATCTAAAAGTTTGCCTATAAAAAAGTCTGTTTTTCGTTCATTTGCCATTATAAATGTAATTTAATATTTCATTTTGCAAAGATACCACTTTTTTCAAATTTCCACCTATTTTATGAATTTGAAAAAGTTGCTTGCTAATTTATTCTTAATTTTCTTTAATCAATGGCTCAATAATTTCTATATTATTCGGAAGTTGAAATTGTATATATTTAATTGTTTTGCCTGCTTTATTCCAAATTTTTTCGTAATGTGTTTTTAACTGTAAAATTCCTGTATAATAATTAGAATTATATAAATCGTCCGTTTCGATATTTACTTTCAAATTATTCAGTTCGACTAATTCTTTTGTGTAACTAAAAAGAGTGTCATCATCAGTTTTTAAATGAATTATTCCGTTGTTTGTGAGAAAATTTTGATATTTTTTCAGAAAAATTGATGAGGTTAGTCTTTTTTTAATTCTTTTTTTGTGACCTAATTGAGGGTCTGGGAATGTTAGCCAAATTTCGGAAATTTCGTTTTTTGAAAAACATTTCGGGGTTAAATCTATTAAAGTACGGACAAAAGCAATGTTTGTTAATTTTAAATTTAAGGATTCTGTTGCACCTTTCCACATTCTTGCTCCTTTAATATCGAAGGCAATGAAATTTTTTTCAGGAGAATTTTTTGCCATTTCAACAGAATATTCACCTTTTCCACAACCAAATTCTACAATAATCGGATTTTCGTTTTTAAAAAAATTTTCTGCCCATATTCCTGATAATTCAAAATTTATATCCTCTGTTAAAAATAGTTTTGGTTCAAAAAAATGTGTAAAAGTCTTATTTTCTGCAAATCTTAAAAGTTTCTTTTTATTCGACATTTTTTAAATTATTTCAGTTATTTCAAAAATTTCAAATCTATTTAATTCAAGCCAATATTCTATTGCTAATTCTCTCAATTTGAGCCAATACATATCCGTATTATATCCATATAGTTTAATTAAATCATCTGTTTTATTGGAGATTTCATTATCAATATTGTTTTTTAACTTGAATAAATATTTTCTATTATTATAACTTACAACGACTTCTGTTTTTGCTTGAGAAATTTTTATTACTGAAAATGTTCCATAACCTAAAGTTGCTCCTGTTCCAACTTGCAATCCGTCATTAAAACAACTTATCGGCGGTTCACTTCCTGCATGACTTTCAATTCTTATTTCATCAAGTCCGGTATGAAGATATTCTAAAATTCTCAATCCTAATTTTGCTCCGATTATTGAATAAATTCCAAGATGTGAATGAATTTCTGAAGTTAGACAACAAAGTTTATATTCGGTATAACCATGTTTTTCGATTAAAGAATCTACAACAGAATTTATGTCTTTTTGTAACATAAATCCGGAAGTTGGAATTGTGTTGAAAATTACATTTATATCTTTTTTGTCGGAATTTAAAATTGTCGTAATCAAATATTCAAAATAGGTTTCTTTTTTCAAAGAAATTTTTGTCAGATTGTTTGAAACGAAAATTTCGTCAAATTCTAAAGGATAAAGCAAATATAGAGGCAAAAAATCATCCCAAACATATTGTTTTTCTTGTGTTGGTTTAAAAAATCTAACCATTGTTTCCGAATAAATTGATTTTATTTCATTACAATCATTTAAAAAATTTTCGGATAATTGTAAACCTTTTGCATTTACAAGTTTAAAGAGAATATTTTTTTTAATTAAGAAATTAAATGCGACTGTATCTGCTTGATAATTATAGCCTAATGGATTTTTATCATAGTCGGAATACCACAAAATATAGTCAATTTTTTGAATAATATCTTCGTGAGTTTTAATCAGTTCTGTGATATTTGACAAAGGTCCTAATGCTATAATTATTGTTCGATTATTATTATTTATAATAGAATTATAAAGTAAATTTGTTGCATCAGGGAATTTTTTAGTTATTAATTTTTGGAAAAATTTTTCCCATAATGCAAGTGCATGATTTGAATATTGTTTTGGAGCTTTTGTTTCTTTGCCTTCTCCTATCGGGATTCCTTCGTGATGATAAATAGATAAAATTTGAGAAAAATAATTTGCCGAGCGATTTGGTGTTAAAACTCCGTCAACGGTTGAAATGCAATTTATGTTAAAATCTTTGGAAGCCATAAAATAAGTTATTGCTCTAAAATCATCTATTCCTCCGTCTGTGTCTATAACTATATGGTATTTTGCAAATGAATGAGAAAATACGTTTCCTGATAAAAATAATGAAAACAAAATAGTGGCTATGAAAAGAAAAAATCTGTTCATTCTGATGTTGTTTTTTTCTTATAAAAACTGTTCAGATTTAAACCAAAAGTGATATGGTGTGACAATCCGGCAATAGTATAACAAGCAATTCCGTATCCAAAATTAAATTTTGTCAACTCGAAACCTACTCCGGCAGAAAATCCGACAAGACTTTTTTTAACAGGAACTGTCAATTCCATTCTTCTACGAGTATTAAATCCTAAATCTATATGAAAAGCCTTGTGAGGAATAATTTCTACACCAAAAACAAAATGACGAATAAATTCATCAGCGACATTTCCGAGTTTATTGAAAAATGTTTTTTTAGGTTGTACTTCTCCGATTACGTAATTTTCTTGGTCAAATTTTGATTCAAAAGCTAATTTCCAATTTAATAAATCGCGAGCTGTTACTGAAATTCTTATTGGCGCATGTTCAAATTTCTTTGTAAGTCCAATCTGAATATCAAAAGGTAATGGTTCAAAATTTCCTTTTGTATAGGTTTTCAATTGAAAACCTGCATTTTTAATAACTAATCCTGCGGAAAAATTTTTCACAGTGTCAATATAAGATATTCCTGCGTCAAAGGCGATTCCTACAGAAGAATATTTCCAATAATCCGACCAAATAAATTTAAAATTTGCACCTATACGAAATTTTTCATTATACAATTTATGAGAATATGCACCATAAAAAACATAATCTGCTACAGTAAAATTATCGTAAATTATACCGGTATAATCAGTATTTTTAAATTTCCCGTAATTAGCAAACTGAATTCCTGCTGCAAAAATTCCGGCTTTTTCAAAATATTTTGAAAAAGCAATATTTCCTAAATTAATATCCGAAATATAATTAATATAATTTACGGATAATTTATCAGACATTTTATTCCGTAGAAGAGCAGGATTTTGCAAAACAAAATTCAAATCATTATCATAATGTGAAACATTATTTCCTCCAATCGCTGCAATACGAGAGTTATAAGGAAGCGAAAGCACTTGATATGTGTATTTTCCTCCTGTTTGAGAAATCCCTTCTATTGTGATAAGGCAGGCAAATATTATGAAATAAATTTTTTTCATTTTTAATATTACAAAAATAACATTTTTTTATTTATTTTTATTATGTTTGAAAAATAAAAAATTCATATAATTTTTCCAAAAGCATTAAAAAATCTTTCAAAAAACTAACAATATCTGAATTATTTTAATAAATTAGTAATTTCACCGGAGTTTAGTGGTCTTCCGTTCCCCAGACCATCGAAAATTTATCAATGATTAAATAATTAAAGGTATATATTTTCTGAATATTATTGTGAACAATACTGCAATTTATTTTTTTATTTTTTTCAAAAGGAAAAACTTTTATTTGCTTTTTAAATTCAATATTTTCTTGTTGAAAAATTTTATAGACACATTCTTTACAATTCCATAAGATTGTTAAAATCTCCTGATTATTGTCGGCAAATAAAAGTTCTTGGTTAGAAAAAACTTTTTGGGAGACTCTAGTGATTTTTTCAGAAATTAGTTCAATGTCGATAGTGGTTTTTTTTGTGGGATGCCAAATTACTGCTACTAAATTATTTGAATGTGAAATACTTATGAAACCATTATTGCAAGTTGGGATATGGTTTTTATAAATAATTTGTCGGTTTATTCCTATATTTTTCATTAGTACACGAGTAGCGATAATTTCAAGTCTGCGTTTTTGCAAAGAAATTTGCTTTAGTAAATTTTTATCGTAATCCGAAAGAGTAATTAATTCTAATAAATCTTCTTCCGATTCTGAAGTTTTCCATATTCCGGAAATACTATTGTTTTTTGCAAAATTCTCTAAAATTATCGGCATTATGTTTTTTATTACAAAAATATTGTAATTTTGTAATATTTTTGTAATTGTTTAAAAATAAATATAATTTTTTGATATATTTGTAGGATATTGTTAAAAAACAAATGATTTTAAGATGAACAAAAACAAACAGCCAATAGGTATTTTTGATAGCGGAATAGGAGGATTGACAATCTTAAAAGAGCTTGTTAAAGAACTTCCAAACGAAGATTTTGTATATTTTGGAGATAATAAAAATGCTCCTTATGGACCTCGTTCGGCAGATGAGATTTTGAATTTTTCAAAAAAAATTATGGATTTCTTAATGTCAAAAAATAGCAAAGCGGTTGTTGTCGCTTGTAATACAGCAACAGCGGCAGCAATAAATGAATTAAGAGCAAATTATCAAATTCCGATAATAGGAATAGAGCCGGCGGTAAAACCGGCTTGTCTCTTTACAAAAACAAATAATATTGGAGTAATTGCAACAGAAGGTACTTTCAAAGGTCAACATTTTATTTCTGCAATTGAAAAATATAAAAATTACGTGAAAATTTTCTCACAAGTAGGCAAAGAATTAGTTGAATTTGCAGAAAAAGGAATTTTTTCGGGGCAAGAAGTAGAGAAAGTTATTCAGAGTTATTTTGAAGAATTTGCAAAATATAATGTTGATTATGTTGTTTTAGGTTGTACACATTTTGCATTTTTTTACAAAGTTTTTTTTAAAATATCGAATGGTAAATTTGCGATTATAGATTCGGCAGAACCGGTTTCCCGCAGGACAAAAGATATTTTGATGATAAATAATATTAAAGAAATTGAACCTTCAAATCAAAAATTGAGTTTTTATACATCGGGGAATACTGATTTTTTTAGAAAAATTCTGATAGATTTTTTGGAAATTGAAGTTGGCGAGATTGGTGAAATCGAAAATTAATGTTTAATTAAATCAATTTTCATTGTTATCCTAACATTTTCATGAAAAAATTTGTTTATTGCAAATATTGCAAAAGAAACATTAATTTTGAAAAATTAAATCGTATATTTAAGATAAAATTATAGATAATTATAAATAATTAAATTATGGCAGTAACATACATTCTTACATAAAAGGGTAATCCGAGCGACCCACAAGCTCAGAAAAAATTTTATGCACAAGCAAAAAGCAGAGAAGAATTTACATTTAAGAAATTAAGTAAAGAAATAGCTGAAGGTTCTTCAACTGTGAGTGATACAGATGTAATGGCAGTATTAAATAACCTTACAAAAGTTTTAAAACGACATCTTGAAAATGGAGAGATTGTTCGTTTTGGTGATTTTCAAATTGCATTATCAAGTGAAGGAGTAGAAACAGAAAATCAGTTTAATGTTTCATTGATAAAAGGTAGTAAAGTTACTTTTTGTCCGGTTCGGGTGTTGATTTGAAAGATATGCTTGCAACACATAAATACGAAAAGCTAAAATACGTCTGTCCTAATAAATTCCCAAAGTTTAAATAATTTTATTATTATTTATTCCTTGATAAAAGTTGCATTTATTAGTTTTATTGCGAGTAATATTTTGCTTAATAATTAAATCCGAAAAAATGTAACAAGCTAATATTCAGCGATATTCACAAAGGCTTTTTCGTCAATTTCATAAGAAAACTATTCATATTTATTATTGAATATTAAATAATTATGAGTTTTTTTTGCGGATTTAAAGGATGTTATTTTTAGACAGCAACGACTTCTTTTATTTGTGGAATTTCGTTTTTTAATTTACTTTCAACTCCTAATTTTAATGTTTGAAGGCTATGAGGACAAGAGCCACACGCACCAAGAAGTTTTACTTTTACTACAAAATCATCTGTTATTTCAATCAAAGATATATCTCCTCCATCTGCTTGTAAAAATGGTTTTATCTCTTCAATTATAAGATTTACTTGTTCAAATATCTTTTCCATAAAATTGGTATATTATTTTTTAATTAATTAGTTAGACATCTTTTTATTTTTTCTAAAGAACTGAGAATAACTTTTCTAATAGCTCTTTGCTTGGTTCGATATTTTCAATCTTTTTAAAACCTTTTTCAAGATACAAGAAAAGATTTTTTTCTTCTTTTTTTTCTATTTCTTCAGATTCTTTATAAGTTAAATAATGAAAGTTAAAATTGTAATAATCATCCATAGGCATGTATTTATTAAATAGAAACGATGATTATTGATAATTATTTTAAAATTATATTATTTTTTAATATATAAAGAAAAAAGATTTGACTTTTTGGTCAAACCTTTTAGTGATCTGTTGGAGACTCGAACTCCAGACCCCCTGCTTAAAAGGCAGGTGCTCTACCGGCTGAGCTAACAGATCTAGTTTCATCAAATTTAGAATGCAAAATTAGTGCTTTCTTTTTTAATTTCCAAATTTTTTTTTTAACTTTTTATTATAGTCGAATTTCACTTTTAAAAACATGCTGCAATATTGATTTTTACTTAATTATGACTTATTAAATTGACTTCTTTTTTTTATAAAATGCACAATAAATATAATGATAACCGTTAATTTAATGTTATTTCTATAGTAATTGATTCAATAAAATTTCTTTATTTCCAAAAACTTTCAGGTAAATATACATTTTCAATATTTTCAGTAATTGCTTGTTTGAAAAGTGGAGCAATTTTTTCTACTGTCCATCCGGCAATACCACAGCCAATTTCGGTAACAAGGAATTTTAATTCGGAGTGTGTTTTGGCAAAACTCAGAAAATCATCAACATAAGGTTTTATTTTTTCGACATTATCAAACATTGTTGGAATTGCGTAAGTTTGTCCTTGCAAACCAACGCTTTGTCCCCAAATAGCCCCCCAATCCATTGCTAATTCTGCTGCTCCACCTCCGTGAAATCCTGCAAGGTTACTGCCAAATACGAAGATTTCGTTTTCTAATAAGGAATTAATCCATTTAGGGGAGATTCTTTTGTTTGTTTCCATATATATTGAATTATTTTATAAATATTCCTTATTCCAACTATTTTTCCAAATAAAAATTAAGCATTCCACAAATTTGCAAGAGAGAAATTTCACATATTTTGGTGTTATATTGTGCTTGAGCAAATCGTTGATCGACTTCTAATAAACTATTTTGGGCTTCACGGAGTTCAATTCCTGATAAATCACCTAATTTATATCTATCCATTGCAATAGAATAATTTTCTGTGGCAGCTACTACATTTTCTTGCTCTAAATTTGAAAGTTTTACATTATTTTGATACGCCATCCACAAGCGATTGAAATTACTTTTTAAATCTAAATCTAATTGTTGTTGTTCTAATTCTTTTGTTTCGATGTTTATTTTTGTGTTTTCTCGTTCACGTTTCCTGTTCATTCCATCAAAAATCACATAACCGAAATTTATTCCATAATTTAATCCCAAATTATTTTGTTTTTGAAGCGAACCCACGCCATACATATTTTGATTATATCCATAACCTGCATTCAATTTCAGATAAGGATAATTTTGTGAATTTGCATTTTTTAACTCTAACAAACTTATTTCTTTCTCTGCTTGTAGAAGTAATAGTGAAGTATTGTTATTCAATGCGTTTTGTAATAATTCTTCTTTGGAATGTGTTAAAGTTAGCATAATAATTGTATCTCTGACTAATAGAGATTCTTCAGGATTTTCTTTTGCTAAAAATTGATTTAATCGTAAAAGTGATGAGAATAAAGTTTCATTTTGTTGAATTAACTTTGAACTATCGCTATTAAAATCGACATTTGCTTGTTGATAATCTAATCTTGAAGCAGCTCCAATATTATAACGTTCTTGAACTATTCTCAATCTTTCTTTAGATAAATTTAGTGTATTTTCAAGATTTTTTTGAATAATATTTTGTTCGATATAGAAATAATATTCTTTTGCAAGATTATTAATAAAAAATTCGATATTTGCTTTTGTATTTAATTCTCCTATTTTTTGAAATTCTTTTAATTTTTTATAATTCGTTTGAACACGAAAACCGTCAAAAATTGTCCAATTTAGATTAAGACCGGCATTTAACCCTTGATTAAAAAAATTTGAATTTTTTATTGGGTCGCCTTCGGGATTAGGATATTGATTTTGTAAATTATAAAAATTTCCATTGTATCCGGCATCTAAACTAATTGTAGGCAAATAACCTGCGTTTCCGGGCGTAGCATTATTATCAGAAATCTGTTGTGAATTTTTAATAATTTTAATGTCGTAATTTTGTTCTAATCCTATGTTAATACAATCTTTAAGTTCATAATAATTTTGAGCATTAACTATAATAGGAAATAGACAAAGGAATATTAATTTAAAATATTTTGATTTCATGTGACATAAATTTAAAAAAGCACTTCTTTAATTTGAAACAATATAACAAAGTAGCTCGGATATTTTTTTTACAAAGTTAATAAATTAATTTGTAATTTTTAAATATAATTTTTTAATACCTTATCTTTAAAGTTGATGTATTTTATGGTAAAATATTTCAATTTTTACATAGACGAATAAAAATTTATTCCAAAATTTATAGAGAAAATGTACAATTTTTCCCCTTTTTGGTTTCTGCATGTCTATGTACCAGGTTCTTGCAATTTGCTATTGCAATTTTATGTGCAGATTTTACGGGTTAAAAAAAAGTTAAAAAAATTTTTGTTCTCATAAAAAAGTATTATCTTTGCAAACTCAATTAAGCGGGTGTGGCGAAATTGGTAGACGCGCTAGACTTAGGATCTAGTGCCGAAAGGTGTGGGGGTTCGAGTCCCTTCACCCGCACTAAACCGCATAGATTTTTTTATGAAATCAATGCGGTTTTTAATTAAAATGTTAATAATGATAATTTATAAAATATTTTCAAATGGAAATTACAAAAAATCAAATTGACAACTTAGATTTAATATTAAATGTAAAAGTCGAAAAAAATGACATTAATACAATTGTTGAGAAAAAATTAAAAGAAATTAGGAGAACTCAAGTGCTTCCCGGATTCAGACCCGGAACAACTCCAATGCCCTTAATAATAAAAAAATTCGGGAAAAGTGTTTTTCTTGAAGAACTTTCAAAATTTGCATATGACCAATTAAACGAATATGTAGAAAAAGAAAATATTCAATATTTTGCATCTCCAATACTCGCCGAAAGTTTCATTCCGTTTGATTTAGAACAAATAGATAATCTAGAGTCTTTTGATTTTCCATTTCAATTTGGATTGAAACCCGAATTTGACGAAACGCAACTTTATGATTCTACCTTTGTTAAATATAACATTTTAATCACAGACGAAACCATAAATAAAATAATTGAAAAATACAGAAAAGATGCTGGTTCGTTTAAAGAAGTTGAATTAGCAGATGAAGAATCAATGTTAAGAGTTTCGCTTACCCAAACCGACAAAGATAAAAACATCATTGAAAACGGAATAACAGTTGAAAAAACATCTATTTTAGTAAAAGTGTTATCTGATGACAATAAAAAGCTATTTATTGGGAAAAAAGCTGAAGAAGAAATAAATGTTGATATTACAAAAGTAATTACAAAATTAACCGAACTCGCTTCGATGCTCGACAAACCAAAAGAAGAATTCGAAAATCAAGAACTATTTTTTAATGTAAAAATTCTTGAAATTAAAAATCTTACGCCGGCAGAACTAAATGAAGAGTTTTTCAAAATAATCTTTCCAAACGATACAATAACGTCAGAAGAAGAATTTAGAACAAAAATAGACGAAGATATTAATAACATTTACGAAAATGAATCAAATACGCTTTTAAAAATAGACATAAGAAAAGTATTTGCTGAAAAATTAAAAAATATTTTAGATTTACCCAAAAATTTCTTGACAAGATATTTGCAACAAAACAATGAAGCAAAAGAAATGAGCGAAGAAATGATTGAAGCAAATTATGCTTTTTTAAGATGGGATATTTTTGAAAATAAAATTATTATAAAAAATGATATTAAAATTACTTATACAGAATTGTTAAACGAAGCAAAAAACGATATTTCCAGATTCTTAACTCAACAATATGGAGCAAATTATTTCCCTCAAGATATGATAGAAAAATATGCAAAAGATTATTTGAAAAATGAAAATCAGACATTTGACATAGAAAATAGAGTAAAAAATGACAAAGTTTTAGACATAGTAATTCCTTTAATAAAAACAGAAATAAAAGACATTACAATAGAAGAATTGAAGAACATCTATAAAGAAAAATACGGAAACGATCCGGAATTTGAAAAAGAAACTTTAGAAATTGAATAAAAATTTGGAAAATAAGAAAAAAATAAGTAATTTTGCAAACTTTTAAATAAATAAATTTATGATAAATCAGTACGAAACCGTTTTCATTGCAACTCCCGTTTTATCTGAACCCCAGATAAAGGAAACGGTTGAAAAATTTAAAAGAATTATTTCCGAAAATGACGGAAAAATAATTCATGAAGAAGATTGGGGTTTAAAGAAACTGGCTTATACTATCCAGAAAAAGTCAACAGGATTCTATTATTTAATCGAATTTGAAGCAGAAGGTCAATTTATTAACAAATTAGAAACAGAATATCGTCGTGATGAAAAAATCATGCGATTTTTAACTTTCAAAATGGACAAACATGCAGTGGCTTACAGTGAAAAAAAACGTAATGTTAAACAACAAATAGCAAAGGAGGTATAAATTATGGCAACAGATTCACAAATCAGATTTCTTAGCCCAATAGCAGTTGAAGTAAAAAAGAAAAGATACTGCCGTTTCCTAAAAAATAAAATAAAATACGTTGACTATAAAGATCCAAATTTTTTGAAGAAATTTTTGAACGAACAAGGAAAAATTTTACCCAGACGTTTAACCGGAACTTCTTTGAAATATCATCGTAAAGTGGCACAAGCAGTTAAAAGAGCAAGACATTTAGCATTGTTGCCATACGTAACAGATTTAATGGATAATAAAAACTAAATAAGGAGGAATATCATGGAATTAATACTAAAACAAGACATAGAAAATTTAGGTAATAAAGACGAAATTGTTGTTGTAAAACCGGGTTACGGAAGAAATTACCTTATTCCTCAAGGATTTGCTACATTAGCAACAGCTTCAGCAAAAAAAGTTCATGCAGAAAACATGAAACAAAAAGCGTACAAAGAAGCAAAATTAATCGCTGATGCCGAAAAATTAGCAGCAAAACTTCAAACTTCAAAAATTAAAATTTCAGCAAAAACAAGTTCTACCGGCAAAATTTTTGGTTCGGTAAATACAATAATGATTGCAGAATCGCTTGAAAAACAAGGTTATTCTATCGAACGCAAAAATATTACTATTAAAGGATTTGATACAATCAAAGAAATTGGTAATTATAGCGCTAACATTAAACTATACAAAAATATTAAAGTTAATATTGATTTTGAAGTTATTCCTGAAGAATAATAAAATATTAACATTCAATTTTAAAGCCACTTTTTGTGGCTTTTTTTATTCTTTTTTTGAATATGAGTTCCACAATATTTAAACGTTAGCTCAACTAAACATATTCAAAATCATCTACTTATATCAAACAGCTATCAAAATATTTAAAATCAACAACAAATTTTTTAACTATAATGTAGATTTTAAACCCTTTTAGAATTTTAAATTAATTATTCAACTTTTTCAAGTTATATAATTTATTAAATATCAATTCATAAAAAGTTTAGTAATTTTTCTATATTTTTTATTATCAAACACTTCTTAATACAAAATTGCCATCATAGTAGGTGAGGTTAAATAATATTTTTCAACAATAAATAAGTCTAAATCCTATATTGTAGATTTTCAACAATAATATTATTTGATAATTTGATAGCTGTTTGGTATAAGTTAGCATTGTTTGAAGAACAAAATTTTTCATAATCGCAGGTCATTGACCCGCGGAAAACGATAAACTTGATTTTTGCCTAAAAGTCAATATTTGGAAGATTCTGCCTTTTCGAGGCAGTAGTTGTTTCTATTTATTTATCGGAGATAGCACAGCGTTTGACCTGCGGTTATGAAAGTTAAATAAATTATATTTTTAGTCATTAGAATAATTGCTTTGCATTTTTATCGTATTGTCGTCGTTCCGACATTGCTAAAAAACAGTAAATTTATATTATTACATTTATAGATAACGGCAAAATAGAAATTTCAAAGGATTTTCCGTCAATAATTTCTCCATCAATTTCAAAAATAGTTTTTTCTAAATTTTCAATTGAAAATGATGTAGTTTTATATGTTTTCAAACCCTTAATTTTTTCAATTTTACCACTATAAAGTTTAGGCATAGCTAGTGCTATTTGAAATTTTGTCATATTTGGATAAATCGTAACATCAAGCAAACCGTCATTATTTAAAGCATTTGGCGTTTGTTGCATTCCTCCGCCAGAAAATTTTCCATTACCAATACTCATTGACAAAATTTTTCCTTCAATAATTTCATCTTCTATTGAAATTTTTAAAATTTGTGATTTATACTTGATAAATCCTTTAAATAACGAACGAAAATATGCAATTTTTGTTCGCTTTCCTCTAACTTTCATTACATTTGTAGATTGAACAATTTTTGAATCTAATCCAAGCCCCGCAACATTCAAAAAATAGGCTTCATTTTCTTGCTCATCTGACAGAAATTTAATTTTCCCGACATCTTGTTTAATACTATGTTTTTTAATAAGCCTATCAATTGAAGAAGAGTAATCTGTAGGAATATTAAAATATCTTATCCAATCGTTACCTGTTCCCATACTAAAAATCCCAATATAAATTTCAGTAGTTGGAACTTCTTTTTGTTTGAAAATACCATTTGATACTTCATTTAAAGTTCCATCTCCGCCAACAACAACAAAATTTCTGAATCCTTTTGCAATTTTTTCTTTGACAATAGCTTCTGCATGTCCTGTTGCTTCAGTAAATTTATATTCAAAATTAATATTATTATCTTTCAATAATTTTTCAATTGTTTCCCACTCTCTTTTTGCACCATTATTACCCGCATTTGGATTAATAATAAAAAAAAATATATTTTCAGTCAAATTTTTAAATTTTTTATAAAATTATATATTTTTTTTTAATTTTTTATATTAATTTTACAAATAAAAAATAATTTATGCCAAATAAAATTCATTTTATAAAAAAATTTACTCAAATAGCTAATAATGAGCCATTTTTTTCAGAAATAAAAGAATATGACGAAAATGAAAAATTAATATCTCTTCTCGAATATGATATTGACGAAATAATAATTTATGAATATATAGCTGAATATTCTGAAGCAGGAAGACTTATTATTGAGAAAAATAATTATATGGATGAAAACAGTGGTGAAAAAAAACATTATATTTATTTAGAAGGAGAATTGATTCAACTTAAAATCGTTTCGGAAGCAGGATGGTGTTCTACAAAAGACTATAATTTCGACAAAAACACCAACAAATTAACTATAACATCTTTTGACGAATCTAATAAAATTGAAGAGACTGTAATAATTGAATATAACGATAAAAAAGAAGTTATCAGCAAACAAGTTTTCGACGAAGATGACAAACTTATGTCTATGACAAAAACTTCATATAACGACAATGGAAAGGTTTTGATGAATGAAGAATATGACGACAAAAAGAAATTAGAAAAATCTTATAATTATTCTTATAACGAATTAGGAAATGTTATTCAAACTATTGTTTATAATGGAAAGGGAAAAATTATTGATTGGTCAAAAAATATTTATGACGAAGAAAATAAAATAATCGAACAGCAATCTATGTCAGGGACTATAATTAAAAATGAATACAGCAAAGAAGAAAAAGCCCTTATAGAAACACTATATGCCAGTAATGGAGCAAAAATTCGTCAAACTAAAACTTTATTTGATGAGAATAATAATATTATTGAAGAGCACCCTCATTCTTTCATAGATTATCAAGATGACACAATTTTTAAATATGAATATGTTTATTATGAATAAACAAGAAACTATCCAAAAAATATTTAGGAATTTGAAGGTTTGTATATATATGAATTGCAAATATTTACATAATATCCAACCCAATATTTATATTATGTAATCAGAAAGAGGGTTTTATATGTATATCCGGCATGCAAGTTCTTAATTTTTAGGCAATTAACACTTTGAATTTGAACGAGTTTTATCAAACGGCACAAAAATAGAGTCAAAAACGAACAAATATACTTTTGTTTGGCGCAAAGCGGTGAAAAAACAAGGCGAAATTTGGAAGAAGAAATATGTAAAACAACAATCATAAGCATCAGAAATCGCAAAGGGCGTTCGTCCTTTTTTATTTACCGCTTGACCTAAACTGTTTGTCCATTTATCCATGCTTTTTAACGAAGCGTTTTACGCTCTATTATCTCAACTCCTACAGAATCAATTTGTCCGCTCATTTGTGGATTAATTTTTCTTAAATAAATTTTCATTTTTTTAATTTTCGGAAACTCACAAAACAAATTTTGAATAATTATTTCAGCCAAATATTCAATTAAATTTGTTTTATTTTGACAAATAACTTCACAAATTTTCGCATAAACATCTTGATAATTTAAGGCGTCATCAATATTGTCAGAAATTTGAGCCATTTTTGACTTTACCCAAAGTGTTAAATCTATTTCAATACTAACACCAACAATTTTTTCCGTTTCAAAATGCCCAACAAAAGCATAAAATTTCATTCCTTGAAAAATAATCTTATTCATAAAAATATTTTTACAAAATTAATCAAAAATATTTCACAAATATTATTAAAAATATTACTTTTGTAAAAAATTTACTGTCCAATTGTGTAATGGTAGCACCACAGATTCTGGTTCTGTTTGTCTGGGTTCGAATCCTAGTTGGACAACTATTTTTTAATTAGAATATCATTTTAAGTTATTATTAATGTAGTATTTTTCACAAAAAAATACTATTTTTGTATAAAATATATTAACAATGGGAATGTTAGATTTTTTTTTCAAACCTCCGAAACATAAAACGTTCAATTATCAAACACGTTTCTACGATGCTGAGGCAGAAAGTCGCAAGAAAAAATTAGATGCACTTCGTGCAGGTAAAGATAATTCTGAAATTGAATATGTACCCGGTTCAATAATTAAAAGTCAAATGGCTTCGACAACAAGAAGAAAACATAAAAGGAAAAAAGGCTCTACAACCAGGTCTATCTTGATAATATTTTTTTTAATTTTTGCTGTATGGTATCTTTATAACTACGGACAAGGATTTTTATCTGTCTTTTTTTCAAAATAATAAAATAGAAAAAGATGGCAGATGTAATAAAATTATTGCCTGACTTTGTTGCAAATCAAATTGCAGCAGGGGAAGTTATTCAACGTCCGGCATCGGTCGTAAAAGAATTAGTTGAAAATTCTTTAGATGCAGGTGCTGATAATATAAAAATAATTATTAAAAATGCCGGAAGAACTTCTATTCAAATAATAGATAACGGCAAAGGAATGTCTCCTACAGATGCAAGAATGGCTTTTGAACGCCATGCTACTTCAAAAATAAAATCCGCAGACGATTTATTTTCATTAAAAACTATGGGATTTCGAGGTGAAGCATTAGCTTCTATCGCTGCCGTTGCTGAAGTTGAACTAAAAACTAAACGCGAAACAGATGAAATCGGGACAAAAATAATAATTTCCGGCTCTTCAATTATATCGCAAGAAACCGAACAATGCTCAATTGGAACAAATTTTATTATAAAAAACTTGTTTTTCAATATTCCGGCACGCCGAAAATTCCTAAAAACCGACCAAATAGAACTAAAACACATAAAAACAGAAATCTATAGAATTGTTTTAACAAATCCAAAAATTAAATTTTTAGTAGTATTCGACGATAAAACAGAATTACAACTTGTTACCGAAAATACCAAACAACGAATATTAAATACTTTCGGGTCAAAATTGAATTCCAGTTTAATAGATATAGAAACAAAAACTTCAATAATAAATATCAAAGGTTTTATTTCTCTTCCGGAAAAAACTAAAAAAGCATCAAACGAACAATTTTTTTTCGTAAACAACCGATATATGAATCACCCATATTTTCGAAAGGCTGTTTTATTAGCTTATGATAAACTTATCAAAGAAGGCGACAATCCTTCATATTTTATCTACTTTGATGTTCCTTGTGAAAAAATTGATATTAACATTCATCCGACAAAAACAGAAATAAAATTTGAAGACGAACAACATATTTTTCAAATTTTACAAGCTACTGTAAAACAGGCTTTTGGAAAATACGACATTGTACCAAATATGTATTTTGAAGAAGATATTGCCCGAGATGCTATTATAACATCATCAACAAAAATAATACCACCTACTCAAAAAATCGACTTCACTTACAATCCTTTTTCTGCGGACAATCTAAAAGAAACTTACAGAAACAACGGATCTGTCCCAAAAGATTGGACTGCTCTTTTTGAAAGTAGCAAATATAATGATGAAAAAATATTTCAAAATAATGAAAATCAACTAAATTTTGGCTCTGATTATATTAATGAAAAACCGTATCAAAAAACAAATTTTTTTCAACTGAAAAATACATATATACTCACTTCTTCTCTTTTGGGCTTACTAATAATTCATCAAAAACGAGCACATGAACGAATCTTATATGACAAATATTTATTTTCTCTCCAACAAGAAAAAAATGCTATTCAACAAATACTATTTCCTCTAATTTATACTCCTCCGGCAACTTGTTTAACGATTATGCCTGAAATTCTTCCGCAACTAAATTCATTAGGTTTTGAAATTTCTTTAGAAGAAAAAGATAAATATAAAATTTCAGGAGTTCCGAATAATATCGGAACAAATAATCCTCTCGAAATTCTTGAAAACATGCTTTTCGTTTATACTGAATATCAAAAAGATATGAAACTTGTAATTAACGAAAAAATAGCTCTTTCGCTTGCAAAAGCTACCGCTATGAAAAAAGGAACTCAACTAAACGAACAAGAAATGGAAAATCTTTTTGGACAATTAATTAAATCTTCCAACCAAAATTATACCGAAGACGGAAAAAAAATAATTAAAACTTTTAGTATCGAAGAAATTGAAACAATATTTAAATAAATTTTTATGACTTTCCAACGACAAAATATTTTATCAGCCCTTCCCCCTATTACAAAATATTTATTATTAATAAATATAGCACTTTATGTTATTACATGGCTTTTACAAATAAAAGGAATCGATTTAGGTTTTATTTTAGGAATATTTCCACCACAATCTCCTTATTTTAAGCCATTTCAAGTAATTACTCACATGTTTATGCATGGTAGTTTTACTCATTTGTTTTTCAATATGTTTGCATTGTATATGTTTGGGTCAATTTTGGAAAGAGTTTGGGGTTCTCAAAGATTTTTTATTTATTATTTCGTTACGGGTTTCGGAGCTGCTGCAATAAACATGTTAGTTCAATATATCAGAATAAAACATTCTTTGATTGAAGTTAATGCTATTTCTCCTGACGCATATCAAATGATTTTGGATAATGGATTAACAACTTTGCAACTTGGAAAGAATTATATTGGTGAATTAGGAAACTTAAACTTACTACTACACATTCCAACTGTTGGCGCTTCGGGTGCAATCTATGGCTTAATGCTTGCTTTTGCAATGTATTTCCCGAATGCTCCTATGTACATTATGTTTATCCCAATTCCAATAAAAGCAAAATGGTTATTGATTGGATTTTTTATTATCGAATTAGGACTCGGATTTATAAACAGTGAAAGCGATCACGTAGCTCATTTTGCTCATTTAGGTGGAATGCTTTTCGGTTTAATATTTATCTTTATCTGGAAACAAAAAAGTATTAACCGTTGGAATTAATTTACTATAAAAAATGAACGACAAAACCCTCAACATAGGCAACATCCTTAATCAACTAAAAAAATATTTAAAGGTTCAAAATAACCTCCAAATTCTTATTTATATAAATGTTGTTATTTTTATAATTATCGGACTTATAAATCTCAGTCAGTATCTTTCAAATTCTTCTACTTTTAAAATTATTGATTATCTTGCAATACCGGCAAATCCACTACTTTTATTAAAAAAGCCATGGACGATAATAACTTATATGTTTACCCATGAAAATTTTCTTCATTTATTATTTAACTTATTGATTTTATTTACGTTTGGAAAAATTTTCTTAACATATCTCACAAATCGTCAATTACTTGGAGTTTATATTATGGGGGGAATTTCCGGAGCAATATTTTTTATTCTTGCATATAATATTATTCCTGTTTTTACTACTATAAAATCAAATTCTATCGCAATAGGAGCATCTGCCTCAATTATAGCAGTAGTAATGGCAATTTCTTTCCTCATGAAAAATCTAAAAGTAAATTTATTTATCTTTGGACAAATAAAACTGATTTATGTTGCAATTTTTATAATAATATTAGATTTATTAAGTATCCCTCAAGGAAATGCAGGTGGTCATATTGCTCATTTAGGCGGTGCAACTTTTGGGTTTTTATTCAGTTCTCTTTATACAAAAAATATTGATATAACCAAAGGACTTTTAACTTTTTTTGATGGAGTTAAAAGCATTTTTAAACCAGAACCAAAAATAAAAGTTAATAAAAAAACTTCTTCTACAAACAACAAAAAATCAAATCCAAAAAACGAAAATTCAAAAAAAATGGACGAAATTATCGAAAAAGTTAAATTATCCGGATATTCAAGTTTAACTGAAGAAGAAAAAAAATTATTCTTTCAAAAATAATTTATGAAAAAAGTCAAGTTCATATTGTTGGTTATTAACGTATTATTCGTTATATGCTTGCTCCTTTGTTATTTTCTCACAAACAACAGTCCTGACAATCACCCATCATTAAGCATTATTCCAGTTTTCTACTTTGTGCTCCTATTGATAAATATTTTTTTTATAATTTTATGGGTTTTCATAAATTGGAAAATTTCTTTATTGCCACTTATTGCAATTATCGTTACTTTCAAATTTATAATTAATATCTTACCTATCCAATCTTATCTGACACCAAATAGTAAAGTTGCTCCCGAATTAAAAATTATGACTTATAATGTGAAAGTTTTCGGACTTTACAATTGGAATGATAATTCGATAAAACCAAATATTTTAAATTTAATAAAAACCGAAAATCCCGACATTTTATGTTTACAAGAAGCATATTGGAATAATTACAATAACAATTTTATAACAGTTGATTCAATTGTTCAAATTTTAAATACAAAATTTATTTACAAGATTCCGTTTACTACTGCCGTTGGAAAACAAAATTTCGGATTAGTAATTGTTTCAAAATATCCAATTATTAATACTTTTTCTCAAAAATTTGAAAAAAGTTCTAATGGCTTTGCTTTTGCCGATGTCGTAAAAGAAAATGATACTATCCGAATTTTTAATTGCCATTTGCAATCAATTCATTTCGGTAAAGATGATTACGCAGTTATTGAACAATTAAACAGCGACAGTATTAAAAATTCAGAAATTAAAGGATTTAAAAATGTTTTAATTAAATATTTAAAATCATGTCGACAAAGAGCGACACAAGCCGATTTGCTAAAAAATAAAATTGATTCTTGTAATTATCAAAAATTTGTTTGTGGCGATTTTAATGATATTCCAAACAGCTATTCTTACAACCAAATAAAGAATAATTTGAGTGATAGCTATGTAAAACGAGGACATCTTTCGGATTTTACTTGGAAATACTCAAAAATAAAACAACGAATCGACTATATATTTTTTGATGATAAATATAAATGTATCAGTCATAAAGTTATTAAGAAAAATTATTCTGACCATTTTGCTGTAGTGGGAGAATTTTGTAGGAGATGATTAACAATTATCTTAAATCCGCAAAAATTTTCACAAATATTTAATATTCAGTAATATATGTAAATAATTTTTCATTAAAATTGATAAAAACTTATATATATCACTGATACTGAAACGCTATAAAATTAGTAAATAATATCTACAATATGGCATTTAGACTTATTTATTGTTAAAAAATATTGTTTAATCTTAACTACTTAGCAATTTAGTATGAATTTTAGGTTACTACAATTTTTGCAGATTAGATTTAATACTTTTTATTAAAAGAAAACGAGACCAAAGCCTCGTTTTCTTACTAATTACGTATTATGAAATATAAAGAAAATATTATGGTAACCATTCAACATCAAGTGTAATAGTAATTTCTCCTGAAGTTTTTGATATGTGTATAGGATAAGGATTACTACCGGATGTATAATCACTAAATTTTAGCATTATTTGTCCCATATCATCTGATCCGTCCGGATCAATTAGAGGAATAGCTGGATCATAATCCCAAAAATGGAAAACATAATTGACATTACTGATAGCAAAAGCAGGAATATTTATTACCCATTGAATAGGATATGAAGCTACATCAGAAATAGTTGAAGTCGTTTCAAGAATAGTTCCTCCGGTAGATATTTCGCAAAAAACATCAGGATTAGTATATGGTGAAATTCCCGAATCCCAAGTTCCTCCATCAGGACCTGTTGTTGGCAAGGTTGCTGTTAGTTTTGTGATGCGTACTTTTGTTGGAGCAGCTGTTATAGAATTAATAACTTTCATTTTTGTTGTAGTACCGCCTGTATTTGTGGCAGAGAGTGTAACAGTTTTTTCTCCACCCGTTGTGTAAATATGAGTAGGACTTGCATCGCTAGATGTTGCTCCATCGCCAAAATCCCAATAATAAGAATCTGCATTTGAAGATGTATTAATAAATGTAACAGTACACGGCGTATAACCTGTTGCTCCTGTATATTCAAAATCAGCAATTGGAGGAGGAATAACAACGGGGGCTGTAATAATGATGTTTTTTGTTTTTACATTTTCTGAATAAGTATTTTTAGCTGTTAAGGTTATTGTGAAATTACCGGCTAGATTAAAGATATGAGTTGTTGTCATTTCATCGGTGTTAATTTCAGAAGATCCGTCTCCAAAATTCCAAGTATAAGAAGTTGCATTCGTTGAAGTGTTTGTAAACGTAACAGTGCAAGGGTAAATGCCTGTGTTTGGTGTAAAAGTGAAATTAGCAATTGGTGGAGCCGGCGAAGTAATACTTATTGATTTCGTTTTTGTAGTTTTACCTTCTGCATTAGTACATTCTAAAATTACTTGATAATTTCCGGCAGCAGTATATTCGTGAGCAGGGTGAATTGCTGTTGAATTTGAACCGTCTCCAAAATCCCAATAATAAGAAGTTGCCCCAGTTGAAGTATTTGTAAACTCAATTGAAATAGGAGCTTGTCCTCCATTTGGGCTAAATGTAAAATCGGTAGTAGGTGGCATAAGTCTTGCTTCTTTTACTAATACTTGTTTTGACACTTCATTATTACCCCCTTCTCCTCTAACAAATAATTTTACCATGTAAGCCCCGCCTTTTGTATAAGTGTGCGTTGGACTTTTTTCTTTTGAAACTTCACTTTCATCACCAAAATTCCATTCATAATAATCTGCATCTGTTGATGTGTTTTCAAATGATACTAAACATGGAGCCTCGCCACCATCACCATGAACAATAAAACTTGCTGTTGGTTGAGGTGCTTTTTTACATGATTGAGAAAAAATTACTGCGGCTGAAATAGCTATTAAATAAAAAAATCTTTTCATAAAATTTATTTTTTGCAAAATTAACTCATTTTTTTTAATTTTTCACACTCAATTTTACAATACAAAAATATTCCCAAAAACTTTATGAAACCTAATTTTGCAAAATTTTCATAGAATTATTTGTAAATTTATTGAGCTTAAACAATGTGAAAAAATGTCGAATTTTTTGGAAAATCTATTTTTTTTTGCAAAAAACGGGAGATTTTTCCATTAATTTATTTCATTTATATCAACATCGTCAAGTTGTAATATTCTTTTGTTTTTGCAAAGATAAATTTTTCCTTTAAATTTTTTTGTAAGCAAATAATTATGTGTAACTAAAATTACAGAAATTCCTGTTTTTGATAATTCGTATAAGAGGCTAATTACAGTATTAGCACTTTCGGGGTCAAGATTTGATGTTGGCTCGTCTGCAAAAATTAATAATGGATTATTTAACAATGCCCTTGCAATATTAACACATTGTTTTTCTCCACCGGAAAGTTGTTTTGGAAAACTATTTATTTTTTCCGTCATTCCAACCATATCTAAAACTTCAAAAATTCGTTTCTTAATATCTCTGGTTTTTTTCCAACCTGTAGCTTTCAAAACGAATTTGAGATTCTCAAACACCGTTCTGTCGTTTAACAATTCAATGTCTTGAAAAACCATACCGATTTTTCTTCTTAAAAATGGAATTTTTTTCCTTTTTATTTTTTTCAAAGAATAATCAACAACTTCAACTTCTCCGCCACGAATTGGCAATTCGGCATAAAAAGTTTTCAACAAACTTGATTTTCCGCTACCAATTTTCCCTATCAAATATACAAATTCGCCAATTCCAATATTCAAATCAACTTGAGATAAAACACATTCATCTTGCTGATAAACATCTAAAGATTTAGCTTTTATTAACACACAAGCATTTTCATTTGCCATAAAATGTTTTATTTTAATCTTCGTTTCTAAAATACAAATTTAATATTTTTACAAAAAGAATTTATCTATTATACATAATATTAATAAACAAATAATTGTTAATTAAAATACAAACGAAGACAAAACAAATTTATAAATATTTGTTAAATTTGTTAAATTAAATTTAGTAGTAACTCAAAATTGCATATAATGAAGGTAAAGTATTTAGTTTTAGCAATAACGTTATTTTTGTTTGGTGAAAATTTTGCACAACAAACAAGGAGTTATAGAGATATTGAATATAAATTTAATACAGCTAAGGATTTATATTCAAAAAATTTATTTGGTTCTGCTCAAAAACTTTTTGGAGAAATTTTATTTGAAAATGCACAACCTGAAAAAGAATACTATCAAGACGAAGCTGCTTATTATTATGCTATCTGTGCATTAGAATTATTTCATGGAGATGCGGTTTTTCAAACTCAAAATTATATTGAAACGCATCCGGAAAGTTATTATGCAAATGAAAGTACTTTTAAATTAGCAAATTTTCATTTTAGAAATAAAAAATTTAAAGAAGCTATAGAATGGTATGAAAAAACAGAAATTAATAAACTTTCAGGTGAAGAAATTTCCGAATATTATTTCAAAATAGGATTCTGTAATTATGCTAGAAAAGATTTCGATTTAGCTACCAAAAATTTTTATGAAGTAAAAGACCGTTCCGATAATTTCGGAATTTTATCGCTTTATTTTTATTCACATTTAAAATATACAAATGCTCAGTATCAAACTGCTTTAAATGGATTTTTAGAATTAGAAAAAAACGAACAATTTAAAAATATTGCTCCATATTATATCATACAAATTCATTATTTGCAACGAAATTATGAAAAAGTAATAGATTATTCTTCAAAAATTATTGATACAACAAAAAATGACCAGCAAAATATTAGCAAATTAATAGGAGAATCTTATTATAAAACTTCACGATACGAAGAAGCTATTCCTTTCTTGAAAAAATATGAAAATTCTACGGATAAATTGACAGATGCAGATAATTATGAATTAGGTTTTTCTTATTATAAAGTTAGAGATTGTGATAATTCTATAAAATATTTAAATAAAATAAAGTCAAAAGATACTATCAGCCAGTATGTTGCATATACAATGGGAGCATGTTATTTAGAACAAAATAAAAAAATTGATGCTCGTCGTTGTTTTGAAACCGCTTCAAAATATAAATATATTGATGAGATTAGAGAAGATGCTTTATATAATTTTGCACAATTGAGTTACGAATTATCAATGTCGCCATTTAATGAAGCTGTTGTTGCTTTTACTGATTATATTGAAAATTATCCAAATACGCCTCGTACCGATAAGGCTTATGATTTTATGATAAATGCTTTTTTAACAACAAAAAATTATCAACAGGCAATAAAAACTATTGAAAAAATGCCTGCGACTACTCGAAATTCAAAAGTAGATGAAGCATATCAGCGTCTTACATATTTCAGAGGTATAGAACTTTTTACCGAACAAAAATATTCTCAAGCAATCACAATGTTTGATAATTCTTTGAAATTCAAAATTTATGATAAAAAAATCACTGCACTTTCATATTATTGGAAAGCAGAAGCAAATTATAGAATTAATAATATTAATGATGCTATCGACCAATTTAAACAATTTGTAAATTCAACAGGTTCGGTTTCTTTGGAAGAATATGGACGTGCACATTATAATTTAGGCTATGCGTATTTCAATAAAAAAGATTATACGTCTGCTAATTCGTGGTTTAAAAAATATGAAAATATTGAAAGAAATAATCAATCGACAACTTTAAATGATGCTTTAAATCGAATTGGGGATTGTTATTATATTACAAAAGATTTTAAATCGGCGTCCGAAAGTTATCAAAAAGCTGTGAAAATTGGAATTATTGCAAAAGATTATTCGCTTTATCAATTGGCTCTTTCGTATGGCGGTTTAAAACAATATGATAAAAAAGTGGCTTCTCTTAAAAAGTTAATTTATGACGATACGGATTCTGAATATTCAGGAAACAGTATGTTTGAAGTTGGAAGAACTTATCAAACTTTTTTAAGTAATAATGATTCTGCAAAATATTATTACAACAGCCTGATTATCAATTATCCAAACTCGAAAATGAAAAAAGCTGCACTTTCAAGTATTGCATCAATATATTTTAATGAAAAAGATTATTCTAAATCACTGGAGTTGTATAAACAAGTAATGGCTCAATATCCAAATTCGGAAGAAGCAAAAAATGCAAATGAAATGATTCGCAATATTTACATAGAACAAAATAATGCAAGTGAATATATCGAATATGCTAGAAGTGAAGGTAATACAGTTACACAATCAGAAGAAGAAGAACTTTTATGGATAACAGCAAAAAAAGTTTATATCGAACAAAAATATAACGAAGCTTTAACAGCACTTACAACCTATTTAACAAAAATTCCGGACGGAATACATAAAATTGAAGCAAATTATTATAAAGCCGAATTACATTTTTATTTCAAAAATTATGATGACGCTTTGAAGAATTATCAAGTTGTTGCCGATGCTCAAATGGGGGCTTATACAGAAGAAAGTATTTTAAAAGCATCAAGTATTTTATTCGATAAACAAGATTGGAACAGTGCTTTTAATTATTACAACAAATTATACTCTATAGCAGAAAGTAAATCTACAAAATTAATTGCAGCTTTAGGAAAATTAAGATGTAGCTATAATTCAGAAGATTATAATAATGTAATAACTTCCGCAAATAATGTTTTAGAACACGAAAATACAAATTCAGAACAAATACGTGAAGCAAATTACAAACTTGCAAAAGCGTATTTGGCACAAAATGACAAAAATAATGCTTTACGATTTTTTGAAAAATTAGCTTCTGAAATAGTTAGTTTTGAGGGAGCAGAATCAAAATATAGAGTTTCTGAAATTAATTTTTTCAATAAAAAAGATTCGATTGCAGAGGAAAATTGTTACGATTTTGTTCAATCAAATTCTCCTCACAGTTATTGGGTTGCTAAAACTTTTATACTTTTAGCGCGGATTTATTATAAACAAAATGATGTTTTTTCGGCAACTCATACTCTACAAACCGTTTTAGATAGCTATAATAATGAAACTGACGGAATTAAAAAAGAAACGACAGATTTATTACAAGCAATGAATAATAATACTCCTTCCGGCGAAATTGAAAATAATTATCAAAAATCAAAAACAAAATCTATAAACAATGATTCTGAAATGAATCAAAATCCAAATAACAGCGATAACAATCCTGCAATTTTTAATGAATAAATGTTATAACAAAAAAATCATTGTCATGAAATCAAAAATAATAATATTCTTAGGATTTATAATCATTTACACGAATACATTTTCTCAAAACAATAATGGTGAAAAATTAGACGAACAAGTTGTAATAATATACAACGAATATAGTCCGGTTTTAAAAGATGCTAATCGTATTCAAATTTTGCCAACAATTGTTGATACTGTAAAAATTCAAAATAAATTTGATTATAACATGCTCCCAACTTTATTCAAAACAACTTTTACACCGCCTCCTATTGGCGTTGCCACTTTAAAAGGCGAAACTTTAAAACCTATTGATAATGGCATGATAAAATTAGGATACGGAAACTATGTAACTCCCTATATAGAGGCATTTTACAATAATAAACGAAATGCAGATTATGATTTTGGTGCATATATCAAACATCATTCTTCACACGGAAAAACTAATAATTCTGAAAAACAAAAAATTTACAATGGCTTTGCAAATACAATTTTAGATGTTTATGGTAAAAAATTTCTTCCTTCATCAACTCTTTCTGCTGATTTAGGTTTTACTTCAAATATTATTAATTATTATGGTTACGACCCAAATTATGTTGTGAATTTAGTCGGAATTACTGCTCCTCGCGACAGAAACGAAATGGAAGATTTTAATATTATGCGATTAAAAGCTAATATTGATTTAAGTTCAAATAAAACTACTAAAAATCGTTTCGATTATAATATAAATTTCGGTTATAAATATTTATTTACAAATCTAAATGAAGAAACAGAAAATAAAAATCGTCAAAATAAAATCGACTTAAAAGCAAATCTTAATAAAACTATAAAAATTCATCGTTTTGGATTAGATGCAGGGATGCGTTTTAGTCAAATGTCAATTGATACATTAAACTCTAATAAGCAAATGTTTCTTGATATAAATCCATACTACAAAATTTATGCTAAAAGTTTGCAAGTTACCCTTGGAGTTAATATGACTGAAGATTTTCAACTTTCCGATACTGTTAAAAAATTCCATATTTATCCAAATCTTTTTATTCAACATAATATAGGAAATATTTTTATTGTTTATGCAGGTTTTAAAGGCTACATGGAGAGAAATGATTTAGATAACATTGCATATAAAAATCAATTTATCAACGTTTTTAATAACTATCAGAACACAAATTTTGCTCAAGTTATTGAACTGGGGTTTAAAGGTTATCCGACCAAATTTTTATATTTTAATATTGCAGGAAATTATTCAAAAATTGATAATATGCCTTATTTTGTAAATGATACAAGTTTAACTTTACAGAATAAATTTTTAATTGAATACGCAAATACAGAAAGATTTTCGGGATATGCAGAAATTGCTTTACGAGATTTTTATAAATTTACTGTAAGTTTGTCCGCTCATTATTACTATTATCACTATGTAAGACAAGAATATGAAAACCAATTTTTGAAACCTTGGCATTGTCCAAATTTTGATTTAAGTTTAATAACTTCTTATCAATTTAATGAAAAATTAAATTTTGGAATTAATTTTCAATTTATTGGAAAACGTTATGCCAGAGATTATAAATTGATTACAGCTGTTGATGAATATGGAATTCCAATTTTAGACCCTAACGGAAATGAAATGCAAAGTTTGGTAATTGAAGCAAATAAATTAAAACCAATTGTTGATATTAGTTTGTTTGGCGAATATCAAATTTTCCATAATTTAAGTGCATTTCTATACCTTAATAATATAACGGCACAAAAACAATATTTATGGAATAATTATCAATCAGTAGGTTTCAATTTTTTAATTGGAGCAAAATATGTTTTCTGAAATTAATGAAATTAATTGAATTTATTTTATTTAGAACTTTAGTATTGGTATTTAGTATTATACCATACAAAGTACTGTATTTTTTTTCTAATATTACATATTTTTTTATTTATAAACTGATTGGATATAGGGAAAAAATAGTTTCCCAAAATTTAAAAAATTCTTTTCCCGAAAAATCAGATGACGAAATATTGATTTTGTGTAAAAAATTTTATCACCATCTAACAGATATTACATTAGAATCAATAAAAGTTATGTCAATTTCAAAAAAAGCAATAGAAAAAAAATATTTAATTAAAAATACAGAAATTTTAGATGAATATTTTGAAAAAAAGCAATCAATTCTCTGTTTGACAAGTCATTATGGAAATTGGGAATATGGAATATTAGAAACAGGGAATAAATTTAAACACAAAGCAATTGCTTTGTATTTACCATTGACAAATAAATATAGTGAAAAATATGGGGTTAAGCGAAGAAGTCGTTTTGGAACGAAATTAGTTGCTGTTCAAGAAAGTAAAAAAATTTTTACAGAAGATTTAGATATACCAAAAGCAATTATTTTGGCAGCCGACCAGAATCCGGCAAACAAAGAAAAATCAATTTGGGTTAATTTTTTAAATCAAGATACAGCTTGTCTTCACGGACCGGAGGCTTACGCAAAAAAAACTAATTTTCCTGTAGTTTATTTTAATATTTCTAAAACCAAACGCGGCTTTTATGAATTAACAATTGAAAAATTAATCGAAAATCCGTCTGAATTAGAGCCGAATAAAATTACTGAAATCTACATGAAACGTTTGGAAAAAGATATAAATTTAAAACCGGAATATTGGCTATGGTCGCATAGACGCTGGAAATTTGGACGAGGGGAATAAAATTTAATCAGTAAAAAAACAATAGATATAAAAAAAGTTACATTTTTTTTAAATATTATTGTAAATTTGTAAATTAAAACAAAATTTAATGAAAACAACAGCATTTACAAAATTTCATATTGCATTAGGTGCAAAAATGGCTGAATTTGCAGGTTATAATATGCCGATAGAATTTACAGGAATTAATGACGAACATGTAGCTTGTCGCGAAAAAATCGGATTATTTGACGTTTCTCACATGGGAGAATTTTGGGTAAAAGGCGATAAGGCTTTCGATTTTATTCAAAAGGTAACATCAAATAATGTTGCAGAATTATTTGATGGGAAGGTTCAATATTCATGTTTTCCAAATGATAAAGGAGGAATCGTTGATGACCTTTTAGTATATCGTTTTGATGCTAAAAATTATTTATTAGTAGTTAATGCGGCTAATATTGATAAAGATTGGGCTTGGTGTTCAAAAATTGCTGCCGAAATGGGCATGAAAATTGGTAATGAGATTGAAAATATTTCAGATAATCTTTGCCAATTGGCTGTGCAAGGTCCTTATGCACTAAAAGCTATGCAAAAACTTACAACCGAAAATATAATTGACATGGAATATTATACTTGTAAGCAAATTAAAAATTTTGCAGGAATAGACGAGATAATTTTCTCTACAACCGGATATACAGGAGCCGGCGGATGCGAAATTTATGCATATAATAAAGATGCAGAAAAATTATATAGCGCTGTTTTAGAAGCAGGTAAAGAATTTGGCATTCAGAATGTTGGATTAGGAGCAAGAGATACGCTTCGTCTTGAAATGGCTTTTTGTTTATACGGAAATGATATTAACGATGAAACTTCGCCAATTGAAGCCGGTTTAGGTTGGATTACAAAATTTGTTGATGGAAATAATTTTACAAAAAGAAATTATCATGAAAATTTAAAAATTAATGGTACTGATAAGAAATTAATTTCTTTTGTAATGATTGACAGAGGCATTCCAAGACACGAATATTTAATTTATGATAATTCAGGAAACGAAATTGGAATTGTAACATCAGGAACGATGTCGCCAATGATGAAAGTTGGAATTGGTATGGCTTACTTGAAAAAAGGATTTTGGAAAGAAGGTACAGAAATTTTTATCGGTATTAGAGATAAAAAATTGAAAGCTCAAGTTGTAAAATCTCCGATTTTTAAAGGACAAAAACCAATTGTAAAATAATAAATAAAGTATCATTATTGATTTTTTGAAAGCGACAATTTTTCATTGTTTCTTTTTTTGAAAAATCTGTGTGATAACCTTAATTTAGAATAATACCCAAGCCTTAACCTCTTTTCCCTCTCATTTACAACGAAGGGCGATTTTTTATAAAAAAATATTTAGCCTTGTTATGACCAAATGAAAGTCAACCTGTCTCTTCATTGAAGTTGTAACACTAAGTATAAAAAATTTTCTTTCAAAAAATAAAAATTCATTATTTATTTTGAAAAACAATAGTTTTTTAGTAATTTTGACAATAAATAAAATTTATGCAAGCATTAGTAAGTATCATTATGGGGTCGATGTCGGATTGGAAAATTATGGAAAAAGCGGCAAAACAATTGGAAGAATTTGAAATTCCTTTTGAAATAAATGCACTTTCTGCACACAGAACACCAGACGCAATAGAAAATTTTTCAAAAAATGCAGAAGCAAAAGGTATAAAAGTGATAATAGCAGGTGCCGGAATGGCTGCTCATCTTGGTGGAGTAATTGCAGCAAATACAACTATTCCTGTAATTGGCGTTCCAAT
The DNA here is from genome assembly GCA_031284905.1 of Bacteroidales bacterium. Taxonomy (GTDB): domain Bacteria; phylum Bacteroidota; class Bacteroidia; order Bacteroidales; family ML635J-15; genus Bact-19. Next base: position 11,029 of record JAITXI010000128.1, on the reverse strand, counting down.
TAATGCAAGTTTAAACGGATTAGATTCACTTTTAGCAATTGTTCAAATGCCACCTTGTGTTCCTGTAGCTTGTATGGCAATTGATGGCGCCCAAAATGCTGCCGTTTTAGCTGCTCAAATTCTTGCTCTCTCTGACGAAAATTTTAACAAAAAACTTCATAATTTTAAACAAAATCTTAAACAAAAAATCGAATCAGCTAACGAAGAGTTAAAAAATATTAAATATAAATTAAAAACAAATTAAAAATTTTTACATTTATTGAACAAAAAATAATATATTTGTAATTTATTTACATTTAATACAAATTTTTTATTTTAACCTAAAAATATGAAGTATCAAAATAAAAATATATTCCTTAAAGCAATTTTTTTCACCATTATATTTTTTTATTCTATTTCAATTTTTGCTCAAAATGAAGATAATTATGCAGGAGCAAGAAGTTCAGGTATGGGAAAAGCCGGAGTGACACTGTCAGATATCTGGGCGGTTTTTAATAATCCTGCAGGAACTTCCGATATTAACGGATATGCAGTAGGAGCTTTTTACGAGAACAGATTTCTAATGAAAGAAACCGGATATGCAGCTTTGGCGTTTTCTTGTCCATTATTTTCAGGAAATATCAATTTTGGAGCAACATATTTCGGCTATAGCCTTTTTAGTCAAAACAAAATCGCTTTAGGTTATTCACAGCAATTGTTTCGCAATTTTTCTATGGGACTGCAAATAAACTATTTTTCAACTCGTCAGGGCGAATATTATGGAAATTTCAACGGTCTTACTTTTGACTTAGGATTTCTTTATAAACCAATTGAAGGATTATCTCTTGGAGGATATGTTTTCAATCCTATTAATGTCGGATATTTTGAAAATTCTAAAATAAAAATGCCTTTAGCTTTAAAATTTGGTATTTCATACCTTTTCAGTAAAAAATTATTATTAGCTGTAGAAACAGGAAAAGCTATAAACGGCTACATTCCAATATTTAAAACAGGTATAGAATACACTTTGAGAAATATTTTTGTTTTTAGAGGCGGATTTTCGGTCAAACCGGTAGAGTTTTCAGCAGGATTTGGATACAAAAACGAACACCTTCACGTGGATATTGCTTATTCTTACCACCAAATATTAGGTTCTACTCCAAAATTATCAGTTAGCTATGAATTTTAAAGGTATTACGCTAATATTCTGTATTTTAACTATTTTTCTGCTTTTTTCATTGAAAGCAAATTCACAAGAAGATTTAATTTTTAATATAGAAGAAATTATTGAAGAAATAGCTTCCTCTTCAGATGAAGAACTTGACTATTCAGAACTCTATTCTACACTCGAAATGCTACACAACGATCCAATAAACCTAAATACAACAACTTCTGATGAATTAAAACAATTAATTTTTTTGACAGAATTTCAAATTTATTCTTTGGTAAATTATAGAAAAAAATATGGAAATTATAACTCCATTTATGAACTTCAATTCGTTGATGGAATTGACATAGAAACTTTAAAACATTTAATCCCTTTCGTTATCGTCGAAGAAGCTACAACCTCAAAGATCCCTGACTTGAAAAAAATGTTTACTTATGGCAAACACACTATAATTACTCGTTATCAACAACAATTACAGAAAAAAGCAGGTTATAAAGTTTCCGAAGAAGAAATAGCTAAAAATCCTGATAAATCAAGATATTTAGGCGATCCTTCAAAAATTTATTTTAAATATAATTATCAATATAAAACTAATCTATCATTTGGAATAACTGCCGAAAAAGATGATGGAGAGCAATTTTTCAAAGGTGCCCAAAAATATGGTTTTGATTTATATTCCGCTCATTTTCAGATAAACGATATTGGCGTTTTAAACAAACTTATCATTGGAGATTTTTCAACTCAATTTGGTCAAGGACTTACACTTTGGTCGGGAATGAGTTTCGGAAAAACTTCAAATGTTATAAATATAATTAAAAAAGGAAGGGGAATAAACAAATACACTTCGGTTAATGAATCTATGTTTTTCCGTGGTGAAGCTGCAACGTTTAAATTTGGAGATTTTAAAATTACAGAATTTGTGTCGTATAAAAAACTTGATGCCGGCGTAGAACACCTTAGCGACACTATAAGCGGAGAAGAAGAAGATATTATTTCTGCTTTTTTAGAAACCGGTTATCATAGAACCCCTGCCGAAATTGCTAAAATGAATAACGTTGGAGAATTTGTTTCCGGAGGAAATGTTTCTTGGGCTAGTTCAATTTTGCGTTTAGGTCTTACGGGTGTTTATTCAAAATATTCATCAAATATGGTAAGTAGCTCAGCCCTTTATAAAATTAATGATTTTTCAGGAAATTCAAATTTTAATGGCGGTCTTGATTATTTAATTTCTCTAAAACAAGTGAATATTTTTGGAGAAACTTCTATGAGTCAAAATTTAGGCTGGGCAACTTTAAATGGTGCTGTTATAGATTTTGTTCCTGAATTTAAAATGTCTGTTCTTCAACGATATTTCTCTTCTGATTACCAAGCAATTTACTCCGCTCCATTTTCCGAAGGAAATAAATGTAATAACGAATCAGGTATTTTTGTCGGTGCAGAAATTTATCCAATAAAAAAATGGAAAATTGATTTATATGTAGATGCTTTTAAATTTCAATGGTTAAAATTTGGCGTTAATGCTCCTTCAAAAGGTATGGAATATGCTGTTCAATTAAATTATTTTACTCGCCGAGATTTAGATATGAACGTGAAAGTAAAATATGAAACTAAAGAAAAAAATAATTCTGATGGGGCAATACACCAAATTAATCCTTATTCTACAACAAAAATTAGGTATCACATAAATTATCTTCCCACAGATGTAATTAAACTAAAAAATAGAATTGAAATTTCAAATTATCATATTGACAAAACAAATAAATGGGGATATATGATTTATCAAGATGTTCAATATAAACCTAAAAAAATCCCTCTGACTTTTACTCTCCATTTTGCAGTTTTCGATACAAAAGATTACGATACAAGAATTTATTGTTACGAACCGGACGTTCTCTACGGATTTACTGTTCCTGCATATTATGGAAAAGGTGAAAGAATTGCTTTCGTAATAAAATATCAAATTACTCAAAAATTAAACTTTTGGTTTAGAATTGCAAATACGTTCTCAAATGATAAAGAAAGTATAGGTTCCGGTCTTGATGCTATCAATGGAAATAATAAAACCGATATTAAACTTGAATTAAAATATACTTTTTAATGCTAATTTCCACAAAAGAAGAACATATTAACTTTCTGAAAACCAATATCTTAGATTCTATTAAAATCTTATTGAATGAAAAACAAATAAAATTTGCTTTTTTGTTAATGGGACAAGCTACTGAAATTTTAGGTGCTTATTTAGATAAAAAACCAATTCGAGCCAAACAACAATCAGCTGCCCGTTTTGAATTAGCAATTTACAAACTCTTTCCGGAAGAATACAAAAGAATAAACAAATCTAATTTTTTATATTATCAATTACGTAATTTTTTAATTCATTCATTTATCCCCTCAAAAAATATTATTTTAAAATCAGATTCCGAAAAATCCTTTCAAAAACATTTAAGTTTTGAAAATGGATGCTTAATTTTATTTGCAGACATTTTTTATTCCGATTTAGAACTAGCAATTAATAAATTGATAAAATATATTGAAATTGATAAAATAAAATTGAAAAAAATATCGGGTAGCGATGTTGAAGAATATTGAGTTTGTAAATTAGAATATAAATAATCATAATAATATAACATTTTATTCATTGATTGGGTTTTCCCTATTTTTATACAAAAAATTCTAAAAAAAATTGTATCTTTGTAGAATTTTAGAAATTTTATATAAAATGGGGAAATTTACAGAATATAAGAACCTTAATCTCCCGGAAATAAATAAAGAAATTAGTGATTTCTGGGAAACAGAAGACATTTTCAGAAAAAGTTTATCTACAAGAGAAAACGCTAAGCCTTTTATCTTTTTTGAAGGACCACCTTCTGCTAATGGAACTCCCGGAATTCACCACGTAATGGCACGAACTATTAAAGACATTGTTTGCAGATATAAAACCCTTTCCGGATATAAAGTTGATAGAAAAGCAGGTTGGGATACTCATGGTTTACCGGTAGAACTTGGCGTTGAAAAAACTTTGGGAATTACAAAAGAAGATATTGGAAAGAAAATTTCTGTAAAAGAATACAATAGAGTTTGTCGTAAAGAAGTAATGAAATATACCGATTTATGGACAGATTTAACGAAAAAAATCGGTTATTGGGTGGATTTAGAAAATCCATATATCACTTACGATAATCGATACATAGAAACTGTTTGGTATCTTTTGAAACAAATTTATAATAAAAATTTATTATATAAAGGATATACAATTCAACCATATTCGCCGGCTGCCGGAACAGGCTTAAGTACTCATGAATTAAATCAACCCGGTTGTTATCGCGATGTAAAAGATACGACAATTGTTTCATTATTTAAAGTAATTAGAAATTCAAAATCAGAAATTTTTTTTCAAAATACTTGTATTGAACACAGTCAAAATATTGATAATGATTTATACATAATGGCTTGGACAACAACACCTTGGACATTACCGTCAAATACCGCTCTTGCTGTTGGACAAAATATTATGTATTCAAAAATTAAAACTTTAAATCCATATTCAGGGAAACAGATAACGGTAATTCTGGGAAAAGAAAGAATATCAGCATATTTTAAACCAGAAAACGAAAATGGCGATTTTTTAGAATATAAAACGGGCGATAAAAATCTTCCATATCAAGTTTTAGAAGAAATAAAAGGAAGTAATTTGGTAGGGATAAATTATGAACAATTAATTCCTTGGGTAAAACCGGAAAAAGAAGCATTTAGAATAATTTCAGGCGATTTTGTTACAACAGAAGACGGAACAGGAGTCGTTCATATTGCTCCAACTTTTGGCGTTGACGATTCTCGTGTGGCAAAACAAGCAGGAATCCCACCAATAATGCTTTGTGATAAAGAAAATAATCTTAGCCCAATGGTTGATAAAAAGGGAAGATTTATAAAAATTGAAGACATTTCTTCTGAATTTCTAAAAAAATTTGTAAATGTTGATTTATATTCTCAATATGCAGGTCGTTTTGTAAAAAATGAATACGAAGAAAATTCGTCGGATATTACTCTTGATATTGATTTAACTGTAATGTTGAAACAGCAAGGGAAAGCCTTTAAAATTGAAAAATATGTTCATAGTTATCCCCATTGTTGGAGAACGGACAAGCCAATTTTATATTATCCGTTAGATTCTTGGTTTATCAAAACAACGAGTGTAAAAGATAGATTGATAGAATTAAATAAAACAATAAATTGGAAACCGCAAAGTACAGGTGAAGGTCGTTTTGGAAAATGGTTGGAAAATTTAGTTGATTGGAATTTAAGTCGTTCCAGATTTTGGGGTATTCCGTTGCCAATTTGGAGAACAGTTGATGGAAGTGAACAAAAATGTATAGGTTCTGTTGAAGAATTAATTTCAGAAATTCAAAATTCGATTGAACATGGGAATATGACAGAAAATATTTGTAAAGATTTTGTTTTATACAATTATACGAAAGAAAATTATGAAACAATAGATTTACATAAACCCGATATTGACCAAATAATTCTTACATCTTCAAGAGGAACAAAAATGTATCGAGAATCGGATTTAATAGACGTTTGGTTTGATTCCGGTTCTATGCCTTTTGCGCAATGGCATTATCCATTTGAAAATACAGATAATTTTAAAAATCTTTTCCCTGCAGATTTTATTGCAGAAGGAGTTGACCAAACAAGAGGCTGGTTTTTTACACTTCATGCAATAGCAACAATGGTTTGTGATTCGGTTGCATTTAAAAATATTATTTCAAATGGATTGGTGTTGGATAAAGATGGAAACAAAATGTCGAAACGTTTAGGAAACTCAGTTGATCCGTTTAAAGTTTTAGAAGAATATGGAGCTGATGCCGTTCGTTGGTATATGGATACAAATGCACAAGCTTGGGATAATCTAAAATTCGATATTAGCGGTATTGATGAAGTTAAACGTAAATTTTTCGGAACAATTCATAATACATATAATTTCTTTGCTCTTTATGCAAATGTCGATAATTTCAAATATACAGAAAAAGATATTAATTTTGAAGACCGTCCTGAATTGGATAAATGGATTTTAAGTTTACTAAATTCGTTGATTCAAGAAGTGAACGATTGTTATGAAAATTATGAAAATACAAAAGCCGGAAGATTAATCCAAGATTTTGTTATAGATAATTTAAGTAATTGGTATGTTCGTTTGGGCAGAAAACGTTATTGGGGCGGAAATTATGATAATGACAAAATTTCAGCATTTCAGACGCTTTATACTTGTTTGGTAACAATTGCAAAAATTGCTTCTCCTATAGCTCCATTCTACATGGAAAAATTGTATCTTGATTTGAATAAAATTACAAATTTAGAAAAATTTGAATCTGTACATTTATCATATTTTCCGGAAATAAATCTAAATTATATTGATAAAGATTTGGAAGAACGAATGGCTTTGGCTCAAAAAATATCATCAATAATTTTAAGTCTTCGTCGAAAAGTAAATATTAAAGTTCGTCAACCATTACAAAAAGTGATGATTCCAATAATTTCAGATAAATTTGTTTCCCAAATAAAAAAAATTGAACAAATAATTAAAACAGAAACAAATATTAAAGAAATAAAATTATTATCAGATGAAGAAAATATTTTAGTAAAAAAAATAAAACCAAATTTTAAAACATTGGGTCCAAAATGTGGTAAAAACATGAAAGAAGTGGCTGCCACAATTTCTAATATGAGCCAAAACAGCATCAAAGAATTGGAATGTAATAAAGAATTTATTATAAAAAATAATGATTATGAAATCGTTATTACAACTGAAGATGTAGAAATTTTTTCAGAAGATATTCCCGGATTATTAGTGATGAACGAAGGTTTGTTAACCATAGCTTTAGATGTAAATATTACACCCGAACTTGAAGAAGAAGGAGTTGCTCGTGAATTTGTAAACAAGATACAAAATATAAGAAAAGAAAGTAATTTTGATGTTACAGACAAAATTAATATTTATATTTTGTCGAATTCCGAATTAGATGTGGCTGTAAGAAATTTCAGCAATTATATTTGTTCTCAAACATTAGGAAATTCAATAGAAATAGTTAATGAAGAAAATGAAAATTTTGTAACAGTTGATATAAACAATATTGTAGCAAAATTATATATAAAAAAGTAACAATTAAAATCCTATGGTTATGACCGAAGAAACGAAAGAAAGATATTCTGACGAAGAATTACAAGAATTTAAAGAATTAATTCTAAAAAAAATTGAAGAAAAGCAAAATGATTTTGATTTTTATAAAAATATGTTAAATCATGAAAGTTCAAATGATATTGCCGATACATCGCCAACTTTTAAACAATTAGAAGAAGGGGCAAGTGTTTTATCGAAAGAAGAACTAAGTAATCAAGCACAGCGTTTGCAAAAAATAATTCAAAGTTTACAAGCAGCATTAGTTCGTATCGAAAATGGAACTTATGGAATTTGTCGTGAAACCGGAAAATTAATCCTGAAAGAAAGATTAATGGCAGTTCCACATGCAACATTAAGCATTGAAGCTAAGGAAAATAGAGATAATTAAAAAGTTTTATCACAATACTAAATAGCTGAAATTCAACGAAATATGTCGAGCGAGAATGTGATAATACTAATAATACAGTAGCCCACAAATAAAATATAGGTATATCAGTTACGGCAATATCATATAATGTAAAAAACACAATGTATCTGCAGTATTAGAAATGATTGTTCTATGAAATGTGTAAATTGTAGTCATTATTGAAAAAACATATTTTTCAATGCTGATTGATGTAGCAATCAACCATAAGCCAATGCCTACTCCGGATGCGGTGATTGTTACCATAAAAATAATTTGCAAATAATACATAAATAAATAGTAATTTTAGAAAAAATAAAATATGAACGTCTTTAGACCTCGCGTAAGCAAAAAAATCATAATAATATTAGTAACAATTTTAGTAGCAATAACAGTAGTAAACGCTCAAGATCAATATTGCTATCCTATTATACCGGATAGCGTTCAGGAGCAAATTTATAGAAAAGGATTATTAAAAAATGAAGAATATTTCCAAAATGCAGATTATATTCTGGAAGTTAGAGGAATTTGGGACAGTTTCGAACCTGATTATTATGGCTCAAAAATAGATAATTTAACCGCAGACGATATCTATAAAATTAGACCTGTAAAAGTTTTGCGAGTTTATAAAGGAGAAGGCGTGCAAAGTGGTGATACGGTAGTAGCTTTTTTGAAAGGCGGAATGTTTATTCGGAGATATACGGAAATAGACCCTGACAATCCTGCTACAGAACTTTTTCGAGAAGAGATGATAGGAAGTTATTATGATTCAATTGGCGACCCTGGTATTTACATTGATAGATATTTTACTACAATCATTTTTGGATATAAAACAGAGTATCCTAAAAGTCTTGACCAAAGCAAAAATGACCATTATTTAAAAATAAAAATCCAAAACAAAGCAAGAGCAGGGATATTTTTTGGAAATGGTAAAATATTTGGGTTAGACGGCTTGAATTTTCCTTCTGTATTTGAACTTTATGAATATATGAGACAATTTGAGGATATGAATGTTCCTCAAATGTTTAAGACTAATATTTTAACTCCGGAAGAATTTAACAAAAAAAATGAAGAATTAAGAAAAACATTCGAAGAAAATAAAAAAAAGCCCTAAACTCAAGTAGGGCTAATAACAATATAACAATAACAATCCCTTCAGCTTCAATGCAAGTTTCATACAATATTGATAGTACAAAATACTACTTTGATTTTGATGTAAATGTTGTCGGAAATAATAATAATACATTTATAAGTATGGTCTCATTTTATATAGATTATAATATGCTTCCATTTGTAACATATACAGGCGAAAAAGTTTTTATATCGTTAGACAGTCAATTTGCCACAACAACCTATGAAAAACATGTTTCTTTGTCAGGTAATCTTGGGGTTGTTGTTAATATAAGACAAGGAGTGCCACTTTTAAGAACTCAATTAACAATTACACCAAAGCGCCTATTGCATGTAAAGATGGAATTAAACAATAATCTATCTAATGCTCTTACCGGTTTTGAGTTTTTATATTTGACAACAGCCATTAATGTTTATGTTAATGCTGCTAATGCGGGTTACTCCGATGGTCAAACTTACGAAACTCAAACTTACACGCCAATTTCTTCTTTTTTAATAAATACACCTGTTCCAACTATTTTAAGTTTTACTCCCACAACTCGGCGAGCCGGACTGGGAGAAGAAATAATAATTTCCGGTAGCAATTTTGGTACTCAAAAAGGCAAAGTTCTTTTTACATCTGCCGAAGCTCCTACAACTACCAACGCTGGTTTTCTAAAAGGATTAGATGCTCAATATATAGAAACAAGTGAATGGACTAATACTCAAATAAAAGTAAAAGTCCCTTCTTTTGTGCAGGATGGATATATAGGAATTAGTGGAACCGAACCAGGTTTTGGAGGCAGTGCAGGAACAGGACCCATAAAAGTTGTAAGAGCTGATAGCGTAACTTCTGCAGCGTCAAGCACTACCCTCACTGTTGAATATTCGTTAACCAACTATAAAGAAAATTACAACACTAATACACCTATAGAACGCGTTTATTTAATCCGTCATAATTGTGAATACGATTTCAGATTTCATTTACACACAAATATAAGAGACCATGCAGATAAAGTTCAAATAATAGCAGCCATAGAGGCAGTTATATCAAAGTGGCGAACAGAAACAGGGCTAAATATTATAATAGCAAAAAATGCCAATAATACCGATTATGAGTATAAAAGCACATTTACAGCAAGTTATAATATAATCGGTTTTGATATAATTTCAAGTAATCTCGACGCAGAAATGGGTACAAGCGGAAGTTATGGAAGAAATAATGGTAAAGTTTTACGTGCACAGGGAGGTTCTCATATACGTATAAATCCAAATGACCCTTGGTGTTACGACACAAACCTTTCAAATTCTGTTCCGTCAGGACAGGTCGGTTTTTACAATGCTCTGCTTCATGAAGTAGGTCATATCTTATTATTAGGACATATAAAATACCTTGGTAAATTGATGCATTGTGGAGAAGCTATTAATGCAATAAATCCAATGATTAACTTGGCAAATCAATCAAGTGCAATAAATGGCGTAAATAAAACAATACTGGATAGCAAAAATATAATTTGGAATAATCTAATAAGATTAGCCGATTCCATTCCTAAACCGGTAATAACGGCAAATTCCGGTCTTATTTTATGTAATAATACATTAACTCTAACAACGCAAGCCGTTTTGGGAGGAACCTATCAATGGACTAAAAATAATGTTAATTATGCAACAACTCAAACTATTACAGTATCAGATGTTGGTGTCTATAGAGTAATCGTTACAAAGGGTTGCTCCAGAATATCTGAACCGGTAACAATTTCTACTCCTTTTCCAACCCCAATAATCACAGCTTCCGACACTATAATTTGCTACGGTAGTCCAATAACACTTTCAGTAAATAATACTCCAGCAGCAACTTCTTATAATTGGTCGAATGGTGCTATAGGACAATCAATTTCTGTAAATTCGGTCGGAACTTATACAGTAACAGTTTCTAACGGCTTGTGTGAGAAAACTTCGGAAGAATTTATTATTTCTATCCCTGATATTGAGATATGTTTTTCACTTTCAGCTACTCAATCTTGCACAGTAATAGCAAGTGCTTCAGGAGATGTTCCTCCATACTATTACGAATGGTTAAGAAATTGTAATGGTGGAAGACCGACTATTCTTTCTATGTCTAACTCTATTAATACATCCTGTCTTTCAAATTGTCCTAATACTTATTTTACTTTAATTGTTACTGATGCTT
>JAITXI010000118.1 GCA_031284905.1 Bacteroidales bacterium | reverse complement strand
AATCCTGTTGCGTTGTTGATACCTTGTCATCGGGTTATCCGTTCGTCCGGCGAATTGGGCGGTTACCATTGGGGGCTTAACCGCAAAGCGGCTATTATCGGTTGGGAAGCGGCACGAGAAGGGTTAGGTGTAAGTCAGTAGATACAAAAAAACGACTGCTATACATCCATCCACACACCTCGTACCTTACAAAGTAGTTTTGCTCGCGGGATAGTCCTCTACAGACTTGACAAACAACAAAAAATTTGTATTTTTGCACTTACAATTCAAATATAAAATTATAAGTATTGACTAAATAACAAATCTCATAAACGATGAACAAGCAAGTAAACCGTGAAACAAGGATAGATAGATCCTCTAATTTTGAATGATTGAGATTGATATGTATGCTTTTTATCATACTGCATCATTTCATTGTATTTGGATTAAGATCAGCAGGATATTGGGCTGAAGATGCTATTACAAATTCCGGCATAATTTTCAATAGTTTTTTTGTTATAGCAGCGAACTGCTTTGTGCTTATTTCAGGTTATTTTGGAATAAAAGCAAAATGGAAAGGCGCTATTCGTTTGTACGTAATGTGTGTGTTTTATGCTGTGCTATTTGCAACATATTCTTATTTTTTCATTGATGGTTTCACCATTAAAAAGTTGTTTCTTTCTTTTTTCCCTTTTTCCTATTCTTCCCTTTGGTTTATAAAGACTTATTTTTATCTTTTTTTATTATCCCCAATTTTAAATAAGATAATAGAGAACTGTAATAAAAAAGAACTTATAGTTGTACTTTTACTATTGGGAATCTTGACATTTTATTTTGGTTTTTTGTGGCGAAACAGCATAAATATGAATGGCTACAATGTAATGAATTTCATTTTTTTGTATTTTATTGGAAGATTTATTGCATTACATACAAGCAATGTAACTTCTATGAAACGAAGAACAATTTGCATTGGTGTTTATTTGCTTTGTACTGTTGTGATTTTAGTGGTAATAGAAATGATAGTTCATTTAGACATGAATAGAAAATGGATATGGAGGTGCGGCTATTACTATAATAATCCTTTGGTTATCTGTTCGGCAATTGCATTCTTTTGTTTTTTTAGGACTTTGAGTTTCAAAATCAAGGCAATAAATTGGAGTGCAACATCTGTTCTTGCTGTTTATTTAATTCACGAGAATCAATGTATTCGCAGTAATTTGTATCCGTATATCAATGAATTAGGGCAGTCTATTGACAATGTTGGAGCGCTGTGGCTTTATCTGCTATTAATAGCAGTTGTTATTTTGGTAGGTTGTATTCTGATTGATAAAGTTAGGATACTTATTACTAATCCGATAGAAAAAGCCTTAAACCGTATTGGTTTAGATAACTATACGGATAAAATAATCAATAAGTTGGACAATTTAATGAAATAAAAAATAGATTTGCAAATTTTCTGACGGACGACAGGCATGATTGACAATTTTCAAAAAAAATTGTTACTTTTGCAACGGCAGACAGCGAACAGCCGGCACAACTTAACGTATAACAAAAAAATATTAAAATGAATGAACAGTTAGAAATTAAACGCATTAATGGCATTGATGTAGTAAAAACGATAGCAGCGTTTTCTGTTATTTCGTTTCACTTTTTTCTTAATACTGGTTTCTATCAAACCATTATATCTGATAAACGAATGTTTATTGCTATTTTTTTTCGATGGACTTTTATGATTTGTGTTCCTCTATTCCTAATTACAACGGGGTATTTAATGAAAAAGAAAGAAGCCAATATCAATTACTATAAAGGAATACATAGAATTATAATTCCTTATGTTCTCATATCAATATTATGTTTTGTTGTAAGGAAATATTTCATACAAGACGGCATGACATGGTTAGAGGGCATCAAAGGTCTGTTTCGTTTTTCACTTGATGGCTATTCATGGTATGTGAATATGTATATCGGTTTGTTTTTACTAATCCCATTTTTGAATATAATCTATAATAACTTACGGACTGATGCCATAAAATTGCTATTAATCTTAACCTTGGTATTTCTCTCAAGTTTAATAACAATACACAATATAATACCTGATTACTGGGCTTCCTTATACCCCATCACTTACTATATGATAGGAGTATATATAAGTGAGAATAAAATAAAAATAAAAAAACCCATATTATTCATTATTGCTTTCCTCGTAATTATCGCAGAATCCATAATCTGTTTTGCATGGGCCTATTCAAACGGAAATGTATTTAGGGTAATTTTCACGGGTTGGGGTACATTGCCAAACTTAATAGTTTCAGTTTTGATTTTTTTACTATTTTATGATATTGACATAAAGCAAAAGGTATGCCAAAATATATTCAAAGTTATCTCAAAACTCACTTTGGAAATCTATCTAATATCATACATAATTGATAGAATATTCTATCCATATTTTTGTAAAGATATGAATACTTTAGAGCTATTACCTTACTATGGGATAATAGTTCTTTCTATTTTTTTAATATCAACAATATTGGCTATTGTTATAAATTTCATACAAACAAAGATACAAAAAATCATTACTTATATGTGGTTAAAAAGTAAAAGCAGGCAATGGTTGACAGTTCACTACGGATTTGACAGCAAAAAAACGATAAGTTTAAATGGAGTTCAAAAATTATTCAATAATATGGCAAGACCTACAAAGCCGTAAGAGTAGGGAAATTAAACAAATTTACTAATGGATAAATCTCAAGTAAACATGTGGCTCAGCATGAATGCTGAAAATTTCAATCTGCAAGACCTTACGGTAATTCGAGGAAAATTGGAACAAATGGAAGATGACAAATTAATGTTTCTTCAAAGTGCGTCATTTCAAAAACCGTCAACAATTCTTTTAATTGCAATTTTATTAGGTTGGGAGCGATTTTGGTTAGATGATATTGGTTTGGGTATTGTTAAAATCATTACTTGTTACGGATGCCTCATTTGGTGGCTTATTGACATCCTTTCGGCGAAAGATAGGGCGAAAAAATACAATTTTCAACAATTTTCAAAACTCACTTCATTTTTGTAATAATTGTTATAGGGGGCTGTATCATAAGCACGCAGATAACGCAGATTAGAC
>JAITXI010000102.1 GCA_031284905.1 Bacteroidales bacterium | reverse complement strand
CATTCGAGCTACAGCAGAAGAAATTCCAAAACTACCTAATCATCGCAAGGAATGGATAAATGAAGCAATGGAGTTTATTATTGATGATGACATAGACTTACAAAAAAAAGTTAAGGAGTTTTCTAATTTTAAAGATAATGTTAATTTTGAAAAATTATATGAAAAAGTTTGTAAATACTTTTCTAAAAATAATAAAAATGAAGAAGATGATTCCCTTTCAAATTTAGCTTTATTAGATGCTGGAACTAACAGGGGGTATGGGTGTGCTGTTTTTCCGGTAAAAAGAAAAACTATATTGGAAAAAGACAAAAACGGAAAATTTATACCTGTATGCACCAAAAATGTTTTTCACAAGTACTATACACAAGAGCTTACACCGAATATGACATTTTGGGGTGAACATGATAAAACAGCATATTTTGCAGATATTTTCAACAAAATAGAACATTACTTAACAAAATAGGGAGTAAATTAATGAGCAAAACAGAATTTAGAAAAGAAACTTTTTGGAGTTTATTAGACTCTAATAAGATAACCATTCCAATCATACAGCGATCCTATTCACAAGGCGGGCGGAAAACTGGAAAGCAAGAAGATGAAACAATTGAAAAGAAAAGCAATCTTTTTATTGAACGTTTATGTGAAGCGTTGTTAAACGAAAATCCTATTGAACTTGATTTTATATATGGCTCAACAATGAAAAACTCTATGCTTCCGCTTGATGGGCAACAACGTCTTACGACTTTATTTCTTTTGCATTGGTATTTAGCACAAAAAGAAAATAAATTAACCGATGAAATAGTCACTAAATTTAAGAATTTTACTTATGAAACTCGTATCTCGGCGCAGTATTTTTGCGATAATCTTTGCAACTATAAAATTAACGACTATTATCAAGATAATATCAGCGAAACAATCAGAAACCAAAAATGGTTTGTTTTATCATGGGAGAACGACCCCTCTGTGGCTTCAATGTTGGGAATGCTTGAAAAAATTGATAAAAAGCTGAGAAACGAAAAAATGGAATTATGGAATAAAATAACCCGACCAACAGAAACAGCTCCGATTACTTTTTTTTATACCCCTTTAGAAGATTTTAACCTTACTGATGATTTATATATAAAAATGAATGCGCGCGGTAAAGAATTGACAGGGTTTGAAAATACTAAAGCCTCATTTAATAAAAGAATTGATGATGAAGAGTGGGACAACGAGAAAGGAGCATTTCAGAAATTTGGACATAAAATTGATACCGATTGGACAAAATTATTTTGGAAATTTCGTAACGACAAGAACAAGATTGATGATTATTTGCTACGCTTTATATCTGCTGTCTTAGTAAATTATTATGCTGGGATTGATGATAAATATGCTCAAAAGCTATATAATAAACCTGATGATGTTGTACCAGCAGATTTAGACAAATCTTCATACAATTACCTCTATAACTGTTTTGAATTGTATAACCTAGCAAATGAAAAACTAAAGAATTCTGATTTTTCTAGTATTGCCTTTTGGTTTCGCAAGGAAAGACATGATTTTAAAAACTTTAATGGTTTGTTTAAATTATTTATTTCAAAAATGTATGAAGAAAAGAAACCTCTATTTACATGGCAGGAACGGATATTATTTTATGGATTTACACTATACTTACAAAATAATAAAACTATTGATACCATACAACTTTCAGACTGGATTATCTTTATCAGAAATATAATTTTTAATTCTGAAATCGACAGCTATACAACTTTTATTTCAGCTAAGGGGCTACTAGATGAGATCGAAACTGGTTCAAAAGATATTTATAAGTTTCTGGTAGATAAAAAAATCAAAAGTGGTTTTGCAAAAGAACAGATGCAAGAGGAAATAAAAAAAGCAAAAATATACCAAAATACACCTTTAGCAAAACCAATTATACAATCGCTCGAAAATTGTAATTTTTGTTGTGGTAATATGCAATTTGTATTTTATTGCTTTGATATAACAGATACCGTAGATGATACTTCAGGTTTTTCCAAATTAAAAGATATATTTTATAAATATTTGAATTGTGAGGATATAAGCAATGATTTTAGAAGGGCATTATTTACAATTGGTGATACCGAATTTTATTACCATAGGTCAACATGTTGGTATTTAGATGAAGAAAAATGGTGTATGATAAAGGACACTGATGATTTACGTTGGAGTTATGCTTACAACAATGATAATCGAAAAACTTATCTCAAAGACTTACTACTAAAGCTTTGTGATAAAGATATTGACAAAATAATAAAATCATTCAAGCGACCTGATAATATGCCAAACTGGAAATGGCGGTTAATTACTGAACCTGACTTAATAGAAAAATGTTGTTCAAGACATTTTACAATAGCAGATGATAATAAACATTGTTATTTGTTGACCGCACAAAAGCCAAAAAAAGATTATCATTGTATAAAAATTAATTAAAGTAAAATTTAGTTTTTTAAAAGATTGAAAGCTTACAAAAAAGAGGATAAATATTTTAATGAAAAAATATTTAGGAATGCATATAAATAACTTTTCTACACCCTATGAAACACGCGTGCCGTCCATGGCACACTTATTCTACGCAGCCTTTCTACTCCGTATAACACACGTTATGTGCAAATACAGGCTAAAATTTATTAACAAAAAAATTATTGGAGTATAATATACTTATAGGAATAAA
>JAITXI010000044.1 GCA_031284905.1 Bacteroidales bacterium | reverse complement strand
GTGTCATTATATTTTTCAACTGTAATTTTTAGTTGTGCAAGATTTTTTTTATAACACCAAATATCAATGAGGAATATTGTAACAAATACAATGGATGGTATTGTGGAAATAAATATTGTATTTACAACATTTTTTGTTTGTATGTAAACAATGAGTGATGCTGTTATGACTGCTCCCATAAAAATACAAAATCAATATATACGCACAAATAATGATCAACGAACTGCACGCATATGTTGTTCAAAATAATCAGCTGATGAACCTGTTTTTGTTCAACTGAAACCATAAAAAAACTGGTAGAGTAGGCTAATGAACGTCTTTGATTCTTTTAAATATAGTTCTGATAATTGATCGATAATAGCAGGGTCATTCGTAATAATTTTTCCATATTTGTTCTCATACTTCTTTTTATAAGCTCTTATTTTCTTATACCTTATTAGGGCTATACATATGAATAAAGCCTGCATCACTAGCAGTAAAATATATAGAACAATGATAACTATTGGCGTTTCTTGGAAAAAAAGGAGTATTCCTGCAAACGAAGCAACGAATGTAAAAATTCTAGAAGATCAACAATTGTCATATGTACATCAATTTTCAAATTCGCATTTACGTTTATTTTTAGCGATACATCTTCGTTTTTACAAGATGCATGCTTAATTCTCTTATTAATGTTGAATGACATTATAAAATTATTTTTTCTATTTGCTGGTGGGTCTTTTAGAACACATTACATTAACCCCACACATAATATCTCGCTCATAAGGTAATAACATCTCAAGCAATTGAAAGTTTACACTCACTATATGCGGTTTTCAATTCTTCTAAATAGTCTACTGATGGCGATTTATTGTATTTTTCGATTATAATTTTTAATCGCAAGGTTCTTTTTTTGTAATATTTAATATCAAAAAGAAATATTATAGAAAATACAATAGATGGGATTGCGAAGGAAGTTATTGCAGCCCCGATATTTTTTGTTTGCATATAAACAATGAGTGATACCGTTAAGGTTGCCCCTATAAAAATACAAAATCAATATATACGCATAAATAATGATCAACGAACTGCACGCATATGTTGTTCAAAATAATTAGCTGTCGTGCCTGTTTTTGTTCACCTAATACCGAAAAAAAACTGATAAAATAGGCTAGTGAGCGTCTTTGATTCTTTTAAATATAGTTCTGATAATTGATCGATAATAGCAGGGTCATTTGCATATGTTTTCCCATTATACTTTTTTCCGTGCACTCTTATTTTCCTATATCTTAGTATTGCAGGGATAAAAAATAAAATTTGAATTAGCGGAACCAAAATATATGAAATAATAGCAATTATTGATCTTGGTATCTCTAAAAAAAGTACGGCAATTAGTATAAGCGAAATAGCAAATGCTCAAATTCTAATATATCAACATATTTCATATGCTCCCGAATTTTCGAATTCACACTCGCGTTTTATTTCTAATGACATATCACCACCACCAGTAGGTGTGTGTTTAATTCGCTTATTATTGCTGAATGACATTATAAAATTATTTTTTCTATTTGCTTGCGAAACTTATAGCACCAGCTGCAGCAATTAAGCATAAAGATGCTGGCATATAAATCCTTTTGTTTAATATGTTTTTAATTCTAGTAAATAACCCCATAATTTTGTGATGTATAAATATATTATAATACATAATGTTTCTTTAGAGTGGGGGCTTTACACTTATGTGCGAATTGTAACTAGAAGTGCAACGATTCATTTGGTGGTGACAACTAGTCCAGTTTCTTAAACCTGACTTCGGTGACTTTGACCAAATATCACAGTTAAGGTAGATGGGCGAAATTTACAGCTAATGTGGTTGTTTTACTTTGTATTCAAATCCAGTCTAAAAAGTAATTAAAATATTAGTAACAAGTTATATTCCTGCAAGACCACCAAACAAACCAACAAAATTTCAAATACACATTTCTCGGCATTTAGTGCATAGCGATATTAATTTATCTACCGAATCTAACGATAGCGAATCACCGTATTTTGCGCGTGCTGCTTTTAATTCAGTAAAACTTTTTTTATAATCAAAAATTCCAATAATTCACAAGGCTGTAAACATTACTGATACTGCAATAAAGAGCCAGAATGCGACTACTGCAGAAATATGTACAAAGAAGATACTGTATATTATTCCAAAAGATATCAATATCATTATGGGAAGCAAATATATTAATGCACATAATGTCCAACGAGCAGCACGCATGTTCCAATCAAAAAATCCTGACACTGAATCCGCTTTTTCTCATGCCATACCAGCAAAGAATTGGTATATCAAACTTATAAACGTTTTTGACTCTTTTGAATATAAGGCCAATAGCTGATCAATGACTTTGGTATCAAACACCAATTCTTCGGCATATTTACTCTTAAAATCGTTTATTTTTTTACGTCTAATTCCTCACAAAATGAATCCTATAATTTGTCAGATTGCGGTTGTAATTGTAAATAAACCAGTCAAGGCATAGATGGTATCTTTAACGCTTTCAGATATTTTACTTTCATATGCATCTAAAATAGCAAATAATATTATGCATGGCACTATACATCATAAAATACTTAGAACTCTAAATCAAGTACAATTAGAATATGTATTTTGATTTTGAGTTAAACAGTGTCGCTTTATTTT
>JAITXI010000038.1 GCA_031284905.1 Bacteroidales bacterium | reverse complement strand
TTAATACACATCCCTTTGTTCATACAATCTATATTTATCAATAAATTTTTATGCTGTATTTTTGACCTTACAATTGTTTCAACGGAAAATAATATTAAAACGATGGCTAATATTATAATAATAATTTGTTGTCGCTTAATTTTTTTCAATAAATCTTTTTCTGTTTTAATCATAATTATTTTGATACGTATTAACTAAAAATTATTCGAGTGTATGTATTGATATAGAATATCTTTTTTTCCTTGTAATAAAATCATATAAAGATATGAAACAAAAAGTTCCCCATAATAATATATGGCAAAAGAACACGCTAATAATATGAAAAAAAATAATATTTAAAATAATGATAAAAGCAACCAATAATAGTATTATTTTAAATCTATTAGAATATTTATCTTTAATATAAATAATATAAGATATATTTTTTGTTTCTGGAATAGCTATTTCTGAACGATAATATCCCCAAAACATTTCTATCTTAATATTCATCTCTTTGGAATCTTTTTCTAATATAATTTCATCAGTTTTGAATTTTCCATAATATTCATTATTAATATAAACACGTTTGGCACAAAATAAATTTAAAAAAAAATTATCTGAAATTATAATTTTAATATCACTCATATTAATTATTTTTATTTTTGGATTTTGCAAATGGAATAGTTGTTAATCCATCATAATTTTGGATAATATTTTCACATAATAAATTATGCAACATTCCTACAGATTCTGTTGCAAGTGATATATTTTTATTATTTATTTTATTACTAATTGAGGTTGCTTTATCATTTTCGCAACTAGCAAAAGCAATTGCAATTACTGCAATTACCATTATTTTATAAAACTGTACTTTCATTTTATTTATTTTTCGATTTACAATCAAATTCTTTGCGGCACTCGTTTTTTTTATATTTTTACAAAATGCCAAATTAATCACCATTTTTTATTATCACATCCTTGTAAAAAAAAATTACAAGTTGTGTGTACTGTCACACTTTAAAAATTCTCGCCTCTCTTCAATGTATTCGACATCGTGTTTATTTACAGTAAAATAAACGAGAGATTACCGGCTCAAGTTCGTTTTGCAGAGCTCCCATACTCCAACTTTTCGTTTAATTTTATTATGATATTCTTTTAAATCTTCTTTGTATTTTTCTGCAAATTTATATTTTATTTTTTGAATTATGAAATTTATTTTGATATTTTTTAATTAAAATTAACCAAATATGATTTTTCAGTAGTTCGTGTAAAGCTGTATATAACTGACGAAAAAATTCATATTTAACTTCGTTAGTAAATTTTTTCATATTAAGCCATTCGTAATCAAGAAAAACTACTTTCCATTGTCCTCCTTGTGATTTATGACAAGTTAATGCATAAGCAAATTTATTTGTAAGGCATGTATCTAAGACAAACTATCGACTGTTTTTGGGCAAAATACGCTATTCAATACATAGAAAGATAGATAATATGCCAATCTCCAAAATATTAAATAATAAATACTGTCTCAAAAATTAAGACAGCATTTATTATTGTAAGTTATTTCTTCTAAAAAAATTCACATAAACAATTTTGAAAAGTCAAAAACTGTTTTTTAAAATTAAACTATTTTTTATTATGTTTTTCTCTTAATACAGCTCCAATATATGCACCAATACCACCTATGACTGCCAATATACCATATACTATTAAAGTTTGAAAATTAAGCATTTCTCTTAAAAAAGACAATACAAGTCCTCCAATAAACGATAGGATAAGAATAGCAAAAGTTATTATGTATATATTTTTTCTTTGAGGTCTTTGCCTTAAAATTGCTCCAATAAACGCTCCAATACCAGCTGAAATTCCTATCAAAATATAATATATAATAGAATTAAAGTTTAATGTACCCATCAGGTAAAACCTAACAAGACCGGCAACAAGTATTGAAATAAAAACACAAAATAGAATAATTTGCAAATATTTTTTTTTCATGATAAATAAATTTAATTCATTTCGGAAATAACGAATGGTTTATGATTAATATAAAAGTCTGATAATAATATTTTCCTAACATTGTCGTACAAAAAAATTGTTCTCTTTGAAGTTATTTTTTCTTTTCTGATATTAATTCTAATTTATCCAGTAGTGTTGGAATCAATAATTTTTCCATATCCAAATACGAATAAATTGTGTCAAATTCAATTTTGTTATTTTTTATGACTGTTAACCTTGGATTTAATTCATTATATTTATTTTCATTCAATACGATATTTTTCATTATTCCTAAGCTGTCTTTTATTGTTTTAATTTTCATAATTCCTTTATAATTTTCAATTTCAATTACTTCTGGTGAAATTCCTGAATAAATAAAATAAAACGGTAATTTTTGAAGAACTTCATAATTCCGATTAATAAACATTTTAATATTATCACCACACGGCGGGCAACCGGAACCTGCATACATTGTAAGAAGCACATAATCTTTTTCTAATTTTGGATATTTTGATTTTAATAAATCATTAATCTTTTTATTAAAGGGTTCGGAATTTAATAATCTGCTGTTTTTTTGTTTTGTTAATATATCATTTACTGAATCTAAGTACGGTTGTAACGGTCGATTTGTCTTTGCTAATTTGTCATAATATATTCGAATAGAATCATTGGAATATTGATACGAAACAAGATAATTTTTATAAAATTTCACAAATCCGCCTATTTCAGGGTTTAATATTTCTCCTATATATTTAAAGTTTTCATCAGCAAGGATTAATAAATTATTATAATTTCCATATAAATCTTTATTTAACACTAAAAATGAGTAATAGGTTTTGTTATTATTATCATAATAAAACCTATTATAAACTGCTGAAAGAGATTCGGGAGATGTGTTGGCTGATTTCAACGGGAAAATTGTATCAATAATTTTTGATTTTATTGTATGATAAATTACTTCATCATTTGTATAATTCCATTCATAAAGCAAACTTGAGTAAAAAAAGTGGATAACAGGTAGCTTCCTTTCTGATAAACAACAATTTATTTCATTAAAATGTGTATTATAATATACATTTTCTTCAACTTTCGGGAAACGTATAGTTTTAGAAAAATTAAATTTATCCTTTTTAGTATCATAATATGCAAAAATAGGTTCAGGAGTTTCCAAAGAATTATTGATTACGCTATTATTTATTTTTGTTATTTGTGTTGGAAAAAAAATATTATTATTGATAATTATATTCGGAACATCATACCTAATATTGAATACAGTATTTATTCCCGAATCAAGATCATATATTTTTGATTCACCTGCATAATTTAGTAATTGTAAATATAATGGTTCCAATTTTGAAAGAGTAGAGTCTGAATATTGAATATCATAAAAAACAAAAATTGAATCTTTATTGATAAAATTAAAATTAATAATATTTCGATTATCTAACAATGGAATACTGTGGTACTCATTTTTTGTTTTTATATCGTAAAAGGCTAATCTATTCTTATTTATTGGGACAATAATTGTTTCTATGTCATCAATATCACAGTAATCGAAGAAATCTACATAAGTATATTGAAAATCTAACGGTTTACCTTCTTTTGTTGAATCAAGTGGAAAAGCAATTTCCTTTTCATGTGAAATATAATGTACTTTAAGTTTCTCTTTTTCAGTGCAAGCTATCAAAAGTAAAAATATTATTATTATAATAATTATTTTATTTTTTTTCATTTTTTAGTGTTTTATATAAAAGAGTGTAATTTTGTAATATCCAAAAATTGCACTATTATATTTTTCTTAATTTAGTTCTTAATATCTGAAATTATTGTTGAACAAGGTGATAGGTTTTCGTCGTAAAAAGTAGTAACTTTACAATTTTTAGCTGTAGCTGATTTAACACAAGCTGTGTAATATGTGTAGGTTCTTGTTATTTTATCATAAACAGATACTGTTTTATATTCTCCTGCATACGAAGTGACTCCTCCATCACCACAATCTGCAACTTTTGTTTGAATTAAAATTTTAAACCATCTTTCTTTACGATTATTTGCATTTTCATAATATTCACCATAATTACCAAACTCGTCGCTATAATTTGCATCAATTAATTCCCATTTTGGATTAATAAACACATAATCATAAGGGTCTCTTGTTTGTTCAAATAATGCATTTGCGTTCTGATTAGAAATTTCATTGCTATCACTTAATTTCTCGCACGAAGCGAAAACAATTGCGACCACTGCAATTACCATTATTCTATAAAAAACTGTTTTCATTTTGTTTTTTTATTGGTTACAAACTTCTGTTTATTATCTATCATTGTTTCTAAATTCATTTCTGTTTCTGAACTTTTCATAATAACTTTTTTTTCAATTTATAATTAAACTCTTTGTGGCATTCATTTTTTTTATATTTTTACAAAATGCCAAATTAATCACCATTTTTAATTATCACATCCTTGTAAAAAAAATTACAAGTCGTGTGTACTGTCACACTTTAAAATTATCGCCTACTTTATATTTATTTGCAAATTTATATTTAATTTTTTGAATTATGAAATTTATTTTGATAAATTTTTTTTCTTTTTTGAAAAAACAAAAATATCTTTTAGCTACTTGCAATCAAAATAGCTAAAAGATATAAAAACAACAAAAATCATTCTTTAATGAATAAAAGTAGGCGTTGAGGTTTATTCTGTAACCGAATTTTCGTTATTCAATTTTTCACACTCTACACATTCATTAAA
>JAITXI010000005.1 GCA_031284905.1 Bacteroidales bacterium | reverse complement strand
TTTCTAATAAAACTCATAGTGTGAATATTATACACTACAAAATTACAAAAAAAATATCAAAATACCAAATTTATTTGACATTTTTTCTTGTAGTGTATATTTTATAGGGGAAAGTTAGGTTATATAAACAATGTTTATAAAGAAAGAATTGCCGGAAATTCATATTCTACTTATAAACTTAATGCTGGTACTTATAACTGTAGAGTCGAACAAGCAACTGGTTATTTATTATATCCAACTATTGAATCATCAACAATTACTGTAAAAAGTTGTATCCAAACTACTTGGTCGTTTCCAAGCAAAAAAGAAGGAGAGGAGTAAAAAATATTTTTCTTTTATATCTTTTAGCTATTTTCAATTGAGTGTAGCTAAAAGATTTTTTTCTTCTTTCTAACACATTAATATTTTGCAAACTTTTTAGTTGCCTACAAATTTTTCTCAAAAAAACGCCAATTGTTCTTGTATTTTAGTAGCTTCAAGAGTAATAACAGTGTCTATAGCGTTGTTTTTCAGGAAAATAACAGAAGAGTCTGAAAATTTATTTCAGAACTTTGTTAAAAATCAAACTTATAAAAAGGTCCGGTCGAACCGGGAATTATTAAATCGAGATATTTTTTCTTAAGACTAATTATTGAATATTTTAGACTACAGATTTAATCATTATTTTTAATAAAACAAATATTTTTTTGCATTTTTTTGAAAAAATATTCGTTATTATGTCCTAACGGACAATTTTTGAGCAAATTCTTCTTTTATTACGATATTTTTTTGATACTCACTCACTAAAAATTTATTGGATTTTAATTTTGTCCCCATAATTTACCGGAAATTCATTGAAAAAATAATGTAGAATAAATTTTTTTAGTATAAAAAAAAACCGTAAATTTGTAAGAAAAAAATAATGACAGAAACACAAGTAACATTTGAAACCGCAAAAAGTTTAGGTCTAAATAAAGAAGAGTTTGAAAAAATCAAAGGACTATTAGGTAGAACTCCGAATTTTACTGAATTAAGCATTTATTCTGTAATGTGGAGTGAACATGCTTCTTATAAAAATTCTATAAAATGGATAAAAACTTTACCAAGAACCGGAAGTTGTTTATTAGCCGGAGCCGGAGAAGAAAACGCAGGTTTGGTAGATATTGGAAACGGTTATGCTTGTGCTTTCAAGATAGAATCTCACAACCATCCGTCAGCAGTTGAGCCATATCAAGGTGCGGCAACAGGTGTTGGTGGAATAAATCGCGATATTTTTACTATGGGAGCTCGTCCGATTGCTCAATTAAATTCATTGCGTTTTGGAGAAATTGACAATCCTCACACGAAACATCTTCTCGACAGAGTTGTGAAAGGAATTGGAGATTATGGAAATGCTTTTGGAGTTCCTGTTGTTGGAGGAGAAATTTATTTTGACGAATCATACAATACAAATCCACTTGTAAATGCTATGTCGGTCGGAATTTTGAAAAAGGAAAGAATGATTTCTGCAATTGCAAAAGGAAAAGGAAATCCAATTTTTATTGTTGGTTCTTCTACAGGAAAAGATGGAATACACGGAGCTACTTTTGCATCAACAGATTTAACTGAAAATTCTGCCGAAGATATTCCTTCAATTCAAGTCGGCGACCCGTTTCAAGAAAAACTTTTGCTAGAGGCAAGTTTGGAACTTTCTAAAACCGATGCAATAGTTGGAATGCAAGATATGGGAGCTGCCGGCATAATTTGTTCAACTTCAGAAATGGCAGCAAAAGGAAATTGTGGAATGATAGTTGATTTATCGTTAGTTCCTTTACGCCAAACAAATATTGAAGCATGGGAAATTCTTTTATCAGAATCACAGGAAAGAATGCTCGTTTGCGTTAAAAAAGGTAAGGAAAATATTGTTAAAGAGATTTTCGACAAATGGGAATTAAATTGCGTACAAATTGGCGAAGTGATTGATGAAGATAAACTATATTTTCATTATAAAGGAAAATTAGTTGCCGAAGTTCCCGCTGAAAGTTTAGTTCTTGGCGGAGGTGCACCTGTTTATGAAAGAGAATATAAAGAACCGGCTGATTTCAAATCAAATCAAAAATTTAATATTAATACTGTTCGACAACCAGCTGATTTAAAAGAAATTGCACGAATGTTGACAATAAATCCAAATATTGCGTCAAAGAAATGGATTTATGAACAATATGATTCAATGGTAGGAACTATAAATATTTCTGTAAATTTTCCGTCTGATGCGGGAATTGTAAATATTAAAGGAACAAATACAGCAATAGCATTAACAACCGATTGTAATAGTCGTTATGTTGCTGCGAATCCAAAAATCGGAGCGATGATTGCAGTAGCAGAATCTGCTCGAAATATAGCTTGCTCCGGGGCTAAACCATTGGCTATAACAAATTGTTTGAATTTTGGCTCTCCTTATAATCTTGAAGCATATTGGCAATTTGTAAATGCAATTCAAGGAATGGGTGAAGCATGTAGAGCTTTTGAAACTCCCGTTACCGGCGGAAATGTTTCTTTCTATAATCAAACTACGATTTCCGGCAAAACAGAACCCATAAACCCAACTTCGGTAATCGGTATGTTAGGCATACTTTCCGACAAACAACATAAAACTTCATTGGCTTTCTCTAAAAAAGGTGACACAATCTTCTTAATTGGAAAATCTTATGAAGATATTTCAAGTTCGGAATACTTATATTCATATCATAAAATAAAGAAATCACCTGCTCCTACTTTTGATTTAGAGTTTGAAGTGAAATTAGTAAATACTTTACAAGAACTTGCTGCTCAAAAACTTGTAGAATCAATGCATGATGTTTCCGAAGGTGGTTTGTATATCACTTTATTAGAATCGGCGATGCCAAATGAATTAGGCTTTGATATTACAACCGATTCGGAAATCAGAACAGACGCATTTTTATTTGGAGAATCACAAGGAAGAGTGGTTGTATCGGTAGCTCCTAATAATGAAACTGATTTTGTTGATTTTATGGAATCTC
Organism: Bacteroidales bacterium; assembly: GCA_031284905.1. GTDB lineage: Bacteria > Bacteroidota > Bacteroidia > Bacteroidales > ML635J-15 > Bact-19. Next base: position 1,677 of record JAITXI010000005.1, on the reverse strand, counting down.
AAAATATAGAATTTCATATTTTAGGACATGTAACAAAAGGCGAATTAAGAATTGATGATACTTCTTTTGGGTTCATTTTAGATGAAAAAGAAAAATATAATAATGCTATCGCAAATAAAATGAACGAATAATTTATGAGAAAACTTTCAACCGAAGAAATTTTACGAATTTCAGTTGAAGAATTTAAAAATACGGAAAAATTACCAATTGTAGTTGTTCTGAATGATATTAGAAGTCATCATAACACAGGAGCAATTTTCCGTACTTGTGATGCTTTTGCTTGTGAAGCCGTTTATTTATGTGGAATAACAGGCATACCTCCTCACAGAGATATTCATAAAACAGCATTAGGAGCTACAGAAACCGTAAAATGGAAATATTTTCAAAATATTGACGAAATAGTAAATATATTAAAAGAACAAAATTATTCTTTAATTGCATTAGAAATTGCAGAAAATAGTATTAAAATTGAAGATTTTTCTGTTAATCATAATGAAAAAATTGCTTTAATCGTTGGAAATGAAGTAAATGGAATTGACCAAAATGTATTGGATTTGTGCGATAAATGTATTGAAATTCCGCAATTTGGCACAAAACATTCATTAAATGTGTCGGTAAGTTGTGGTATTGCTTTATGGAAAATATCTTCGGAATTTAGAAAATAATTATTGTTACTAATTTCCCATGTGATTCCTGCTGAATTAGTATTATCCCATATTGTTCCTCCTTGAGAATTTACCATCGGATTGGTACTATTCCATCCTGTATTTATATTCCAATGGTAAAACATACCTGCATCTTCAGGATTTGCACAAAATGTACCAAGCATATCCACATTACGTGTAGCCCACACTACAGCATATTATCTCTACAATTGTTGTTGAACGACTAATAGCTTGTTTTAAGAATTTAATACTATACTATTTCTGATAAATTCCTTTCAAAAACAACATTCCCATTTTACATTATTATCATCGTTTTTGCTGTTCCTCTTTGTGTAGAAAACTTTGCTACACAAAGAATTTAATTTGCGGAGCTACGCAATCTGCCAATGCTTATTGATGCAACGCTATTGCTTAAAGAGAGACCACTCGCACAGTTTAAAAATAGTAATCATCTGAATAGCCGTAGAACTCCAATAATAACCTGTTTTCAATGTATTGGCATTTATTTGCTTATTATTCGCATTTTTTTCAACACTTTGCCGTTTATATCAAATATTATTAAACTCAAAACATCAAGAGGTGTTTCTACAATTATTTCGTTAAAAGCATTTGCATAAACAATAACATCTATGTTTGTGACAGCATTTTCAATACCAATTGGCTCATCACCACCAAATGTTATTTTTACTAATTTGAGTTGCAATCATAGTTTGTTTCACTATCGGCAGTAGTTTTTACTGTCATCTGGAAATCACTTTCCGACAAAGTTATTCGTTGAATATTATCTATCGGAATTGTAACAATATTTTCCTCTGCTTGTAAGATGAATTTTCATTTCTTGTACTTTCGTAAAAATTGTTGCACACAAAAACAACAGCATAATAACCTAACTTTCCCCTATAAAATATACACTACAAGAAAAAATGTCAAATAAATTTGGTGTTTTGATATTTTTTTTGTAATTTTGTAGTGTATAATATTCACACTATGAGTTTTATTAGAAAAATAAAAA
>JAITXI010000173.1 GCA_031284905.1 Bacteroidales bacterium | reverse complement strand
CAAGAGAAGATATAAAAAAAATAAAGTCTAACAGTTTTAATATTGATACATTATGGATAAGATAAAATGTTTTATAGTAAATGCACTAATATTTGCATTAATTTTGTTACAACAAGCAGTAACTGCACAATCAAATAACTATCAACTGACGGTAGATTCTGTGTTTGAGATTCCTAAAAATAAGGTAACAACAGGAGTTTTAATAGAGCGTTCTCCCAATATAGTTGATATGCAAGGTTTTGACCTTGATACTGCTAATACATTGGAAAAATTGCAAAAAAAGTTGAAGAATTAGAAATTAATAAGAAAGAATAGTTATGAAAAAGATATTGATTTTTTTGTTAATTACAGGAATATTTTCTTCTTGCTCTTTATTTGAAGACGAAGACGATGATGCTGTTACCTATTATGAGGCAGAAGGAGAAGGTTATGTGTTTTATGCAGAATCAAAAATGCCTATACCTTTTGCAAAAATATACGTTAGTTATATAGAAGAAGGTAATCGTTGGGGAAGTTGGACTGATACATCACAAAAATATTTTGCAGATGAAAATGGTTTTTTTAGAATAAAATTTTTAAAACGAATAAATAAAAGTAATATAAAAGAATATATGGTCAACTCTTCATTGTTTGATGCAAATAATCATTATAATTCTCAGATTATTTTTATCAAAACAAGTGAAGTTGAAAAATTAATGTCTAATAAATTAAATTTAGATACATTATGGTTAAGAAAAAGTGTTTTATAGTAAATGCTATTTTTGCATTTATTTTGTTACAACAAACAGTAACTGCTCAAACAGTTTACCAATTGACAATGGATTCTGTGTTTGAGATTCCTAAAAATAAGGTAACAACAGGAGTTTTAATAGAGCGTTCTCCCAATATAGTTGACATGCAAGGTTTTGACCTTGATACGGCTAATTCTATTGTTTGCAATACAAATCATTGGTTAGAGTTGTTTTATCGCATTTATGCTTCTCATTTGAATATGAAAAGTTTTAAATATGACATTAATATCGCAAAATATTACCCACTGAAAGTTTATCCAAATGATACTATTCCTTTAGGTTTTATTTTCTATGATTATGATAAAATAAAAAGTAATGCTATACAGACAGGTCTTTTAGCGGTTGATACTGTAAATTACAAAATTACAGATATTTCAGGTAGCAGACAAAGCCCTTTAGAAAGAGCAACCTGTTTTGCCATGGCACCTCTTACAGATACTATTTTTGAAGGTACTTATGAATTTATTTTGCCACAATCGTTATTTGTTTCTAATCGGGAAAATGAAATAGATGAAATAAATATTGATTTCGGTGATGGAAATGGTTTTATTTCGGTTTATCCTGATGAGCCTGTTACTGTTTCTTATGAATATTTAGGTAATATTCCTATTACAATACAAACAGTAACAGGCTCCGAAAGTTATACTACAACTACTTCGATTAATGTAAAACAGACGGCAATCACAAATCTGAATAACTTACCTGATTTTGAAGACAAATATAATGTAGTAGATGTCCCTGGAATAAAAGCTTATTATGGGATTTGGTATCGTTGCAATAGTGATAATACGATAAAAAAACCTATTTTAATAGCAGCAGGTTTTGACCCTGATGATGTAATAAGAATTAACAATGAAGATCCCGACAAAGGAAAAACTCCTAAAAAACATTTATATAATATAGCTAACAAAGATGGGTTTTTGGATAGTTTACGCATGTTAGGTTATGATATAATTGTTTATCGTTCTGCTAATAGTACAAAGTCAGTTATTGACAATGCAGAAAATTTTATAGAATTTATACAAAAGATAAATAATGAAAAAACAAGTGATAATGAATTAATAATACTTGGAGCAAGTATGGGCGGACTGGTCGTAAGATATGCGCTGACAAAAATGGAATACGATGAGATTCATAATAATAAACAGGGTCATCAGACAAAACTTTTTATTTCAATGGATTCGCCACAAAATGGAGCAAACGTACCACTTGGTTTTCAATATCTTGTGTATTATTTGAATGAAGATACTTATGGTCAAGTGGAACAACTAACAAGTGCGTTAGAAAAAGCATTGATGAGTGATGCAGCAAAGCAAATGATAATTTATCATTTTACAGCAACGAGCGGAAAAACAGCAAAATGCCATCAATTAAGAACTGATTATTTAAATAACTTAGCTGCAATTGGCAACTTCCCGCAAAAATGTGAAACAATGGCAATATCAATGGGGAGCGGAAATGCTACTAATCAGGGATTTGCAGCAGGAGCAACTTTAATTAATAAACCTCATTCTATATTAATTTCAGCCACTCTCGGATTAACTTTAGATGTTTTACTTCCTTTATTAGGTCTTCCAATGGTTGGTTCTTATATAGCAAATAGTTTAAGTTGGGATTTTAAAGTAAAGGCAGTACCAAATCAAACCGAAACAAGTATTTATCAAGAAAATTTTACCATAGATCATTCTTTATATAATAATACCGCCAGATGTATTGTACGTTCGATTTTATTTGGATTTCCTTGTCCATGTTGTTGGAGTAATATTAATGAAGTAGTAGCAAGAGATATAAAAGTTAATAATACACAGCCTTTGGATAACGCACCCGGCAGTGTAAAGCAATGGCATAATTTTGAAGATTTAAAATTTGGAACAACCGGTTATTTTCTTGATTTTTGGACAACTATGACTGTTGACCAAAATAAAGATTGTTTTATTCCCGCATATAGTGCTTTGGGTCTTAATTTAAGCACCGCACCTCATACCAATATAAAAGATTATCTTAATAATCAATCCGGTGTTTCAAAAGTAAATGGCAGCAATAATTTTTATAAAAATACAAATCCTGCTGTAAGTCCGTTCCATTATTTATACATCGAAAATATAAATAATTATCATATATACGATCCTGGCGGAAATGGCGTTTTTACTGCAAATATGTTTGCCGCAATGGATGAAATGATTTCTTCAAAACGTTTGTATCTCAGTAATAAAACTGTAAATTCGGGACAACATTTGGCTTACGAGGCTACAGAATTAATAGAAGCCGGCGGGAATTTTGTTGTTGAATCAGGCGGAAGGTTAAAATTAACATCCGAAAAAGTAGTTTTAAAACACGGATTTCATGCAAAACATGGTTCTAACGTAACAATAAGTTCAAATGTTGATTGGGTTTGCTATTTGTCAAATGCTAATTCAAACTCTCCTCAAAATCCATCTTCAATTTATTCTTCAAATGTCAATGCTGTTAATATGATTGATAATAAGGAATTTACAATAACCGAAAACGAAAGTTCAATAAAGATATTTCCAAATCCGGTTGAAGAAATTTTATCGCTTGAATTAAATACTTTAGGAGAACAAACGACAGTATATGTTTATAATATTTCAGGAGAACTAATTTTTCAACAAAATTATTCTGAAATAAATACTATAAATATTGATTTTTCAAAATATAATCAAGGAACATATATTGTAAAAATCAAAACAGGAGAAATTTTCACAACAGGTAAAATTATTAAACAATAAAAAAATATTTATTATGAACGCAAATAAAATTAATTTCAATAAAATTATGATTAGTTTTCTTTTTATAACTATTTTTTCTTCTTGTGAAAGACATAATAACAAAGAGGATTATCGTAAACTGACATATTATGATGTCATTGGCACAAGGTATGTATATGATGATGTTAAAAAATATCATGGAATATCCGAACCTCTTCGCTTTTATGAAATAAAAGTTTATAGTTATTTAGAGCCGACAAATTTGTATAGTGGAGACCCAATAATAGAGAAATACTATACAGATGAAAATGGATTTTTGACAATAAAATTTCCTAAAGCCACTGATAAAAGAAAGGTTAGCTATTATTCATTTTTAGGGGGACCTCTTCCTTCTTTCCCCGCAAGATTTGTTGAAAGTGCTATTGATACAATTAAACTTGATACTTTATGGTTAAATCCTTCTTATTATCAATAAAAAACAACTGCCTCTTTTTCAAGGCTTTTTAGAAATTTCTGTTCGGCTGGCAGATTATGTTTTTGAAGAAAACTATAAAAAATGTTATTGTCGGATGTTGAGAATTTTGTAAAAGCGAATAAACATTTGCCGGAAGTGCCGAGTGCCTCCTGACTTCGACAATGCGACCACTAAACGGATTTCCAAAAATTTTGATCAAAAAGTATAGCAATAGATTTGTGTTTTTGAGTTAACAATATTGTTTTTGTCATAGTTTCATTGCTAATACCATTTATAAATTTATTTCATTCTGAAAGTTATTTGGTATTCAGTACTGATTACTGAATGCCATTGAAACTTTAGACTGATTTGTATGCGAAAGTTGAATAATATTATTCTGATTTTTTTACCTCCATATAGTCAGGGGCTCAATCTTGCTGAACACATTTGGAGGTCTTTTAAACGTGATTTTTCAAATCTTTTATTTGAAGCAATGGACGGCTTGAACTATTATCTCTTTGGTATTGCTAATGCTTTAGATAATCTTATTGTCAAATTATCTAAAAATCTAAAAAAAAGTTGTAATTTTGCATAAACAAAAATAATGTCGAAATGGAATAAAATTACTAATTTTTTGAAACAACAACTTCAATTAAATTTACGTCGAAATAATTATGAAATAATTGGACAGTTAAAATTAAGATATTGGCATATTTTTTTATTATTTATTGCGATAATAATTACTTCATTTTCACTGTTTTATGTGATTATTGCATACACTCCTATAGAATCAACTTTGCCGGATTTTCCAACATCAGAAGTTAAAGAAATGATGAATAAGAATTTTTTAACAACAGATAGTCTTTTAAAAGAAATTGAAAAACAAGAAAAGTATCTCAAAATGATAAAAGATTTTGTTTATGACGAAATCCCAATAGATGAAGAATTTGTTGTAAATCCGAACTCATTAACTGAAAAACAAATTAAAGAATTTAATGACCCTACATTTGAAAGGAAGCAAATTCATACAAAAACACTTCTTCAAAAATCAGACGAACTTATACAAATGTTTCTACCCATGAAAGGTGAAATTATTAATTCTTTTGATGAATCAAAAAATCATTATGGAATAGATATTATGCCATCCGGTAAAGCAAATGTATTGGCAACTTTAAGTGGAACAGTCTTATTATCTGATTATACTGTAAAATTTGGTTATACAATTATTATTCAACACAACAACGACATTATTTCAGTTTACAAACATTGTTCGTCTATATTAGTTTCTCAAGGAGATTTTGTAGTTGCCGGTAGAGTAATCGCCACTTGTGATAATATGAGAGAAAAAAATTCCGAGCAACAGCTTCATTTTGAGGTTTGGAAAAGAGGTAACGTCATAAATCCTCAAAATTATTTATTTTATTAAAATTTATTTGTGAAAAGAATAGCAATATTAGGCTCAACAGGTTCTATTGGAACACAAGCACTCGAAATAATTAAAGAATTTCCTGATAAATTTCAAGCAGAGATTTTGATAGCCAATTCCAATGTCGATTTATTAATCAAACAAGCAATTGAATTTCAACCTAATATAATTGTCGTTGTTGATGAATCAAAATACCAATTTGTGAAAAAAAGTATAGAAAAATATCCAATAAAAGTTTTTTGCGGAAATGATTCAATTTCTCAAGTTGTTGCTTTTGATACTGTTGATATTGTATTAACTGCTACTGTCGGCTTTTCAGGACTTTTACCAACAATAAAAGCAATTGAAGCAAATAAAATTATTGCTTTGGCAAATAAAGAAACTTTAGTTGTCGCAGGCGAATTAATTTATGAAAAATTAAAAAATAGCAATTCTGTAATTTTGCCTGTTGATTCAGAACATTCGGCAATTTTTCAATGTCTTGTCGGCGAAAAATATGAAAGTATAGAAAAATTAATATTGACAGCTTCAGGAGGACCATTTCGAGGTAAAAATTATGATTTTTTAGAAGACGTAACGCCCGAACAAGCTCTAAACCATCCGAATTGGAAAATGGGAAATAAAGTTACAATTGATTCTGCAAGTCTTATGAATAAAGGTTTGGAAGTGATTGAGGCTTTTTGGCTTTTTGAAATGCCGGTCGAAAAAATTGATGTACTTATCCATCCGCAATCAGTAATTCATTCTATGGTTGAATTTAAAGACGGAAGCATTAAAGCTCAAATGGGTGTTCCGACTATGAAAATTCCAATTCAATATGCTTTTGATTTTCCTTGTCGCTCTTTTTCCGATAGAAATAAATTATCTTTTTCAAAATATAACAATCTTACTTTTGAAGAACCTGATATTAAAATATTTAGGAATCTTCAAATTGCATACAATTGTTTGAAAAGAGGAGGAAATTCTGCTTGTATAATGAATGCCGCAAACGAAATAGCCGTTGATGCTTTTCTGAAAAAGAAAATAAAATTTACGGATATTTCTAACTTAATTGAGCTAGCTTTAGAAAAAATTGAGTATATCGAACACCCAAATTTGCAAAATTATTTAGAAACAGATAATATTACACGAATTAAAACGTTAGAATTTATTAAATAAAAAACAGAAATATATTATGATAACATTTGTTGCAGTCCTATTATTTATTATAGCAATTAGTATATTAGTAATTTTTCATGAATTTGGACATTTTATAACTGCCAAATTTTTTGGAATGAGAGCAGAAAAATTTTATTTGTTCTTTAATCCGAAATTTTCAATTATTAGAATGAAAAAATTTAACGGAAAAATTCATTTCAAATTTTTTTCGGCAAATACAGCTGTTCCATTACGTCAAGTAGTTGATTCGGAAGGAGATGTGATTTTAGACGAAAAAGGAAAACCGAAATTAGAAGCAGTTCCTACGGAAGAATTAACAGATGACGATTGGTCAAAATATCCGAATAATACTGAATATGGAATAGGTTGGATTCCTTTTGGCGGTTTTGTAAAAATTGCAGGAATGATAGATGAATCTATGGATATTCAAAGTATGAAAAAAGAACCCGAAAAATGGGAATTTCGAGCAAAACCTGCATGGCAACGATTTATCGTAATTACTGCCGGTGTGGTTATGAATGTAATTATTGGAGTAGCTATTTTTTCATTTTCACATTTAATTTTTGCAAAACAATATATTCCTATTGAAAATGTTAAAGAAGGTATTTACGCCTATCCTTATGCACAATATTTGGGATTTCAAACCGGTGATATGATTGTACAAATTGATGATACAAAAATTGAGCGTAAAGAAGATATTGTAGCAAATAATGGATTTTTATCCACAAAAATTATTTTAGCAAAAAAAGTAATAGTTTCAAGAAATGGTATTGAAAAAGAAATTAATATTCCTGATACTCTTTTTTCATATTATCGAAAAGGAAATTTATTTATCGGATTTGATAATGTTGAATTAAATATTGACAGCGTTATGCCGGAAAGTAATGCTCAAATTGCCGGAATAACAAAAAGTACAAAAATTATCTCTGTAAATGATGAAAAAATATTCACTTATGGGCAATTTAAAGAAATATTAAATTACAATAAAGCTACTGATTTACAATTTGTTGTAAAAAAAGGAGAAAATATTGATACTTTAACGGTAAGAACAGATTCCTTGGGAAAAATTGGTTTTATTTTACATTTTCCAAAATATGAAATGCGAGATTATAATGTTTTATCTTCTATAAAATTCGGCTGGGTTGATGCATTTGAAGCTATGATGTCAAACATTAAAGGATTTGGGAAAATATTTTCAGGGCAATTAAAAGCAAGTGAAAGCTTATCGGGTCCTTTAGGAATTTTATTAATTTTTAAACAAGGCATTGGATATATTGATGGAAATTTAACAATTATTTGGGAATTTTTCTGGAAACTTACAGCAATTTTTTCAATGGCTTTGGCTTTTATGAATATTCTTCCGCTTCCTGCTCTTGATGGTGGCTATGCATTATTTATTTTGATTGAGGCAATTACTCGCCGAAAATTTTCTGATAAATTTATGACCGTAGCAAATTATATCGGATTGTTTCTGCTTATCGCATTAATGATTTACGCAACAGGAAATGATATAATGCGAATTTTTAAATAATAATTTATTTTTTGTGAAAATCAGATTTTTGGTCATATTTTTTGTAATAATATCTTTTAATTCTTTTAGTCAACTAGCTTTGGAATTTTCAGCTACTCCAAAAACTGATAAAAGAATTATTATTGTTCCTTTCGACCAAAGAATTTATTTTAATGATGCAACCGAAATAATTGCAAAAAAAGACGATTTATCTCACGAACAAATTATGGAATATTTTCGTTTTGAAATTAATAATCAATTAGCGAAAGCACTTTCTGATTCTTGTTATGTAACAAATATGCTTGCAAATCCTACGACAACCGAAACAAAAGAAGAAATTGAAAATATTTTTTCAATAGTTTCTTACGAAATGGCTATTGTTCGCCCAAATGAATATGTAACTGAGAATGAAAAAAAACATCTTTTTAAGAAGAAAAAAACGGAAGAAAAAAATTGCGAAACAGGAAAAATATCAAAAACAAAAATTGAAAATGGAGAAATTGTTACTAATCGTACAACATTAGATGATAAATATTTGAAAATAATTTTTTCTGACAAAAAAATATTAGAAAAAATTGCTGCTAAATATAAAGCTGATTATTTTCTTTTTATCAATCAATTTGAAATAAAAGGAGACGGATATCGCGATCCATATATTTCCGGAAATAAAAATGCTAAAAGAGTAATAAAAATACATTTTCAAATATTCGATTATTCGGGTCATTTAGTTCATGGAGGTTTTGCTGAAAATAAAATTCCTTTCATATTAGATGATAAACAAGAAATTATAAATTCTTATTTTCCTGAAATTGTAAGACAAATAATTAGTAATATAAAATAACTATGGAATTAATTTTTGCAACAAATAATATTCATAAACTCACAGAAGCTAAAAATATTCTTGGCGAGAAATTGAAAATTTTGTCATTAGAAGAGATGAATTTTTTTGAAGAAATTCCGGAAGATTATTTAACTTTGGAAGAAAATGCAAGACAAAAATCAAAAATTATATATGAAAGATTTAAAATAAATTGTTTTTCTGATGATACAGGACTTGAAGTAGAATCCTTGAATAATGAACCGGGAGTTTTTTCAGCTCGTTATGCAGGAGAAAATAAAAACTCATTAGACAACATTAAAAAACTTTTGGAAAATCTTGAAAATAAAAAAAGTAGGAAAGCACAATTTCGCACGATTATTGCCCTGATTTTTAATAATGAAGAATATTTATTTGAAGGAATTATTAAAGGCAAAATCGCAAAAGAAATTAAAGGGATGAATGGTTTTGGATATGATTCTGTTTTTATTCCTGAAAATTTCAATCATACTTTTGCAGAACTATCTGATTCTCAAAAAAATACAATAAGTCATAGAGCTTTAGCGTTAGAACAATTATTTTTATTTTTAAACAAAAAATAATTATGAAATTATTAAAGAATAATTTAAAAAAATTATATTCAGAAGAAATGAAAAAAGCAATTCAATTTATATGTTTTCTATTAATATCACTCTTATCATTTGGTCAAATTGGATTAGGACAATGGCGAGAACATTATAATTTTAATAATGGAAAAAAAATTATTTATGCCAAAGACGATGTTTATATGCAAAGTGACTTAGGTTTATTAAAATACAATACAAAAACTAAAGAGTTGGAAAAAGTTACAAGAATTACCGGTTTAAACGATTCGCATATTTCCGATATTGAGTTTTCTGAAGAAACAAATAGTTTGATTGTAGGATATACAAATGGAAATATTGATATTATAAGTAATAATGAAATTATTAATATCATTGATATTAAACGAAAACAAATTATAGCAGAAAAATCTATTAATTCAATAGCTACTTCGGGTAATTTTGCATATTTAGGCTGTGGTTTTGGAATTGTAGTATTAGATATTGTTCGCCAAGAAATAAAAGACACATGGTATATTGGAAACAATGGAAGTTATGTTAAAACAAATAAAATTTTAGTTCATAATTCCACAATTTATGCTGCTACAGAAACTGGTGTTTATAAGGGAGATATGAACCAACATCTTGCAGATTTTGCAAATTGGGAAATAATTACAAACAATAATTATGGAGACCCAAATTTTGATTGGTTACATAATAAAAGTATTGGTTGCCTTGCTTATTTTAAAGATAAATTAATTGTAAGTTGTCGTGTCAATGATAATCAAGATAGCTTGCTTGTATATGATGGAAATTCGTGGGATAGATTACATATTATTGTTGATTTTAGATTTGTTTTTGATATTTCTTGTACTGAAAATAGATTAATATTTTCCTTTTGGATATCAGGTGGATGGGGTGAGGTAACAATATTTAATGAAAATTTTAATAAAATAAGAAATATTTATAATCTTGTAATAGATGGAAAAGAAAAAGGTATCAAGCCAAAAAGCGCAAAAATTAATTTAAAAGATACTACAATGATTTGTATAGCAGATGAAAGTTTAGGATTAATTGTGTACAATTTACAATGGTGGTCTCATGAAAAATTAAACATTAATTGTCCTACGACAAACGATGTATATGATATGACGACGTTTGGAAATAATGTTTATAGTGTTGCCGGTTCTGTGAATTTATCTTGGGGACAAAAATTTACTGCAGCTTCTTTTTATACATTTATAAATCAAAATTGGGTATCTTATGATAGAACAAATGTACCGGAATTTACTTCTATTTATGATTTTGTTTCAATAGCTGTTGACCCTTTTGATGAAAATCGTATTTTCTTAGGTTCTTGGTATAATGGTCTTTTTGAATTTCGTAATAATAGCTTCTATCGCAACTACACTGACCAAAATAGTACTATAAGAACAGTAACAAATTCAGAACAAATAAGGGTCAATGGGTTAGTTTTCGACAAAAATGGAAATCTTTGGTTAACAAATTCACTCACAGAACCTGCTTTTCACATACTTACAAGAGATAATAATTGGCATTCATTACATTATCAAAATTTCTCTGAAAACATTAGCAAAATGATAATTACAAAGAATAATACAAAATGGGTAATAATATCTCGAGGTTATGGATTGTTTGCTTTTAATGATAATGAAACTATTGATGACCAAACAGATGATAAATATAAAAAATTTTTAATATATAATGAAATCGGAGAAACACTTAGTAATGATATTTATTCCATTGCAGAAGATCAAGATGGCTATATATGGATTGGAACAGCTCAAGGTATAGTTGTTTATTATAATCCGGAAGATATTTTTAAATCAAATATTGCAGCCCGTCAAATTAAAGTTCCCAGAAATAATGGAACAAATGAAGCCGACTTACTACTTGAATCAGAAACTGTTACCGCTATTGCTGTAGATGGTGCTAATAAAAAATGGTTTGGCACTAGAACAAGCGGAGTTTATTATACTAGTTCTGATGGTTTAGAAGAAATTTTTCATTTTACAGCAGAAAATAGTCCACTTCCGGACAATAATATTTCAAGCATTGCAATTGCAGAAAATTCAGGAGAAGTTTTTATAGGCACAAATTCAGGGCTTATCTCTTTTAGAAATGTTCCTACCGAACCAAAACAAGAATATTCAGATGTATATACTTTTCCAAATCCTGTTACGGAAGATTATGATGGACCAATTGCTATAACCGGACTTACAACAAATTCTTTCGTAAAAATAACTGATATTGCAGGAAATCTGGTTTATGAAACAAAATCCGAAGGAGGACAAGCTGTTTGGAATGGGAAAAATGCACGAGGAACCCGCGTAAAGACCGGAATTTATTTAGTTTTTTCTGTTTCCGAAGATGGTTCTCAAAAAGTTGTAACTAAAATTCTTTTTATAAACTAACGACAATATTTCATTAACTTTGTAATAAAACCTCAGTGAAAATTATTAAATTTATATTAGCTATTATATTATCTGTTTTGATGTATGGATGTCATAAAAACTTCCAAAGTTATATTTCAACAACAACTAAATCATATTGCCTTTTTAACTCTGATAGTTTTTGGGTTTATCAAGATTCAGCTACATTAAAAATAGACTCTGTTGTTTTATACAACATAATAAAAGAAATAAAAACTAATGATAATATTGACAAAGAAAATTACAAATTATCTTTCAAAAATTATTTAAAGGATACAATCTTATACACAGAATCTACGATTAATAGTGATTTTGTTGATAATCGAGAAAATCAAAATTATTATTTTCATAATTTCGTAGATATTTATTTAAAAACTTATTTTTGTAAATGTTTTGGCTATAGATATATTAATAATATACTTTCTTTTTTCGACGGCAAATTTTATGAAAACTATAAATTAGGAGAAACCAATTTTGAAAATGTTATAATTACTACCAATAATATTGACGAAAAAAATATTATGATAAAAACATATTGGGCTGAAAATGTTGGTATTATTCGTTATGAAATTAATAATAATGTTTATAAATTGATAAATTATAAAGTGAATCAATAATTTTTTATATGGAAGCAAATCAAACAAACAATTTTCTTTTATTTGATGATCCACTAACTCAATTTTCTGCAATGATTGACGATATTCGTAACGCCAAAGAACAAATTTTATTACAAACTTTCAGATTAGGAAATGATGAAATTGGTCAAAAATTCAAATTAGAATTGACCAAAAAAGCAAAAGAAGGATTAGAAATATACCTTTTATTAGATGCTTTTGGCACAAGACTCTCAAAAAGTTATTTTTCTGAAATGATGAAATTTGGAGCAAATGTAAAATTCTTTAAAAAAATAAGAATCTCGTTTGGCTTATTCCGAAAAAATCATCGAAGAAACCATCGAAAATTATTAATTATTGACCATCAAATTACTTATATCGGTTCATCAAACCTAACCAATTATTGTTTAAATTGGCGAGAAGATTGTTTGAGAATTGAGAGCACAATAGCAAATAAATTCAGAAAAATTTTCTTTGAAAACTACGACATTGCTGATTATTTATACGCGAATAGAAAAAACAAAAAAGCATTAGCTCGAAAAACAAAATATTCAGGTTTTGAAATTATTTGCGATGTACCAAGTACTATCCAAATTCCAACTCGAAATAAATTCATCAATTTAATCAATTCTGCAAAAAAAGAAATAACAATCACTACACCATATTTTCTTCCCGGACATGCAATAAATAAAGCCATAAAAGATGCTTTGGCACGAAATGTGAAAGTAAAATTAATTATACCATTACATTCAGATGTTAAATTTTTTGATATTGTGAGAAATCGTTCGTTAGGAAAATATTTTAAAGCAGGAGTTGAAATTATTGAATATCAAACAAGTAATCTTCATGCAAAATTATTTCTTGTGGATGATGAGGAATTTGTTTTAGGTTCATCAAATTTTGATTATAGAAGTTTTTGGTATATGTACGAAATTAATATCTGTGGAAAAGATGCCAATATTATTCATCAGATAAAAACCCATTTTCAAAATACGGAAAAAGAATCCATTGCGTTTGAATATGAAAAGTGGGAAAAAAGAAGTATTAATATTAAAATTATTGAAAATTTATTATTACCTTTGCGTCATCTATTTTAATAAAAAAAAATAAAATGAAAAAAATCATAACATTAATTTTTATCGCAGTATTTACTTTTAGTTGCGATGTGTTAAATAACATTGCAAAAGCACCAACTTCAACTATTCAACAATTATCGCAAACCGATATTGCAAATGGTTTAAAATCAGCGTTAAATGTCGGTACAGGCAATAGTGTTAATTTAGTAAGTGCATTAAATGGCTATTATGGAAATTCTTTAATAAAAATTCCTTTCCCCAAAGAAGCTCAGGCTGTGAAAGATATGTGTGATAAAGTTCCGGCTTTAAAAACACAAATGACACAATTTGAAGAAAAATTAAATCGCGCTGCCGAAGATGCCGCAAAAGGAGCAAAAGACGTTTTTATATCTGCAATTACTCAAATGACCATTTCTGATGCAATTTCTATACTTAAAGGACAAGATAATGCGGCTACCGAATTTCTTAAAAAAACAACCTACAACACACTTTATCAGAAATTTTTACCAATCGTAAAACAATCTACCGAAAAAGTAATGTTGGCTAAATATTGGACACCAATTGCCGATAAATATAATTCTACCGCAGCATTGGTAACAGGCAAAAAAGTAACAGTTGATTTAAATGACTATGTTACAAATAAAGCACTTGATGGACTTTTTATAATGCTTGCAAAAGAAGAAGAAAAAATTCGAGTAAATCCGACTGCTCGTGTTAATGATATTCTGAAGAGAGTTTTTGGAAGCAGTTATAATCCTCACAATTCGAAAAATAAATAATATCAAAAAATATTAGCGAAAAAAGAATTGTAAAAAAATTAAAATTCTATTACCTTTGTAAGAAGAAAATAGTAAAGATCTTTCAAAAAAATATTATGAAAAAAGTATTCATTGTATCTGCAAAAAGAACCGCTGTAGGAAAATTTTTAGGTTCCTTAACAAATTTTACAGCTCCGGAATTAGCAGCAGAAGTTATAAAAAATATTATTTCAGAAACGAAAATAGACCCATCAAAAATTGATGAAGTTATTGTTGGAAATGTATTATCTGCTGGTCAAAAACAAGGAGTTGCTCGTCAATGTGCTATAAAAGGTGGCATTCCGGATACTGTTTCGGCATATTCAATAAATATGGTTTGCGGTTCCGGATTAAAAGCAATAAATAATGCTTACACTTCAATAATTGCAGGACAATCGGAATTAATTTTAGCCGGCGGAACAGAAACAATGTCTGGCGCAGTTTATTTATTACCGCCTACAGTTAGAACAGGTGTTAAAATGGGTGATTTCAATATAATTGACCATATGATAATTGATGGACTTACAGACGCTTTCAATAATTATCACATGGGAATTACTGCTGAAAACGTTGCTGAAAAATATGATATTTCTCGCGAAGAACAAGATGAATTTTCATATTCTTCTCAAATAAAAGCAATGAAAGCTCAAGATGAAGGCAAATTTGACAATGAAATTGTTACAATTGAAATTGTTGCAAAAAAAGAAACAACAATTTTCAATAAAGATGAATTTATTAACAGAACAACTTCACCTGAAAAATTAGCTAAATTAAAACCGGCTTTTAAAAAAGACGGAACTGTAACAGCTGGCAATGCCAGCGGAATAAATGATGGGGCATCTTTCGTTTTAGTAGCTTCTGAAGATGCAGTAAAAAAATATAATCTAAAACCATTAGTTGAAATTATTGCTATAGGTCAAGGTGGAGTTCCTCCGGAAATTATGGGAGTTGGTCCTGTTCCAGCTGTAGATAATGCTTTGAAAAACGCTAATTTGAAATTATCGGAAATTGATATTTTTGAACTTAATGAAGCCTTTGCCGCTCAATCACTTGCAGTAATGAAATTATTAACAGAAGAACACAAAGTTGATAAAAAATTCTTCCAAGAAAGAGCAAATAAAAATGGAGGTGCAATAGCACTTGGACATCCAATTGGAGCTTCCGGAAATAGAATAACCGTCAGTTTAATTCATGAAATGAAACGCAAAAACAATAATTTAGGATTAGCTTCGTTATGTATTGGTGGAGGGATGGGAGTCGCAATAATATTAAAAAATGTAAATTAATTAAATAATAAATAATATGAAAAAATCATTTTTCTCAATTTTTAGCTTAATAGCTATCAGTTTTGTGTTAATTTTCAACAGCTGTGATAAAGACAAAGGGAAAGAAATTTTAAACGATACCAAAGCAACTGTTACAACTATAGAGGTAACCGATATAAATCCATTGGGAGCTATCTGTGGTGGCGTGATTACAAACACATATTTTGCTCCAATTATTGTAAAAGGCGTTGTTTGGACTACAAGCGATAGTTTACCTACATTGCCGAATTTGTCAAGTTTTTCTGTTGAAACATTAAAAGACCAAGATTTGTTGGCTCTTGCTGATAGTGTTGAAGCTGATGGACTAACTTTCCATTGCACAATGCGTATGTTGCCAAATAAAACATATAAAGTAAGAGCATTTGTATATTCACTGGGAGTTTCTTACGGAGAAGTACGTGAATTTGCTACATCAGGCGTTGGTACAGGAACAAACGTACCTGAAGTTACTACAGGAATTTCCGCAAATATTACAAAAAACTCTGCTGTTGGAAGCGGAAACGTAACAAATGCTAACGGAACTATATTAACAAAAGGCGTTTGCTGGGGAACAAAAGGTAGCCTTATTGACGCAGTAACAAACGCTAATTTATTTTCTTTTGCTGCAAAAGGATCACAAGATGCTGCTTTTACATCAAATATTAAAGGTTTGTTGCCAAATACAACTTACGAATTTAAAGCTTTTGCTATAAATGCTGACGGTATTGGTTATGGTTCTCCTGTGGAATTTAAAACTCCGGCAGAATAATACTTTTTAATCAACTGATTATCAAACATAAAAAGATACAGTGTTTTTACTGTATCTTTTTGTTTTTTTTGTTTGAAAAAACTAAAATAAATATTAACTTTGCAGTCTCAAAATCATGGCGAGGTAGCTCAGCTGGTTAGAGCGCATGATTCATAATCATGAGGTCGGCGGTTCAATCCCGCCTCTCGCTACAAAGAGGTTGTCTAAAAAGGTCAGCTTCTTTTTTGATTTTTAAACGGTTCTTTTTTCCTTTTTTTATAAGTAGCTTATCCCGAATACAGTTATATAGTTACCCAACTTGAACAAAATTTTCCAAAAACAAAGAAAAAAGGCAAATTTAAACAAAGTCTATGTGTGTAAATTGAAAAGTTTTATGTAATTTTGCATTATGAATTATGATGAAGTTTTAGAATATTTATTTAATTCTTTGCCGATGTATCAACGGATTGGAGAGGCTGCTTATAAAATAGGACTTGAAAATATTATTGCACTTGATAAATATTTTCATTCTCCGCATAAAAATTTTAAAACTATCCATGTTGCGGGAACCAATGGGAAAGGTTCTGTTTCACATTCATTAGCGGCTGTTTTACAGACAGCGGGATATAAAGTAGGGCTTTATACTTCTCCACATTTACTTGATTTTAGAGAAAGAATTTTAGTTAATGGAACAAAAATTTCTAAAAATTTTATTTGCAGTTTTGTTAATAATAACATTTCAATTTTTAAGGAATTATCTCCTTCTTTTTTTGAAATGTCGGTTGCTTTAGCTTTTGAATATTTTAATTTTATGAAAGTTGAAATAGCTGTAATTGAAGTCGGAATGGGCGGGAGGTTTGATTCTACAAATATTATTACTCCTAAATTGTCAATAATTACGAATATTGGATTAGATCATACTCAATTTCTTGGTAATACTCTTGAAAAAATTGCCGGAGAAAAAGCTGGAATTATTAAACTAAATATTCCGATAGTTATTGGTGAATCGCACGAAAAAACTAAAAAGATTTTTTGTGATAAAGCAACAGAATTATGTTCAAAAATTTATTTTGCAGAACATTTTTATTCTGCAAAATTGGATAAAAATAATAGTTTTGTTATTAATGATTTAAGCAATCATTTTTCATTTAATTTGAATTTTCAGCTTCAAGGTTGTTATCAAGAAAAAAATTTACCAACAATTTTAAAATCTATTGATATTTTAAATAAAAATGGTTTCAAAATTTCTCAAGAAGATATTAATAGAGGTTTGGAAAACGTGATTTTTTTAACTCATTTGCATGGACGTTGGCAAATTTTATCAGAAAGACCGTTAATTATTTGTGATACAGGGCATAACGAACACGGATTGAAGTATGTATTATTGCAAATAAAATCTCAAAAATTTAATAAATTGCATATTGTTTTAGGTTTTGTTAATGATAAAAATGTTTCTGAAATTTTAAAAATATTTCCTAAAGATGCGATTTATTATTTCACTCAAGCAAATATTCCCAGAGCGATGAATTCTGAAAAATTAAAGAATGAAGCTGCAAAAAATAATTTAGGAGGGAATAATTTTTCAGATGTAAAATCTGCTTATCAATCAGCGTTGAAAAATGCAAATTTTGAAGATATGATTTTTATAGGCGGGAGTACTTTTGTTGTTGCTGATTTACTGAAAGTTGTAGAATAATAAATTTTAAAAAATAAAAACACTGACTCTTACCTTTTATAAGAAGGTATTACGATAATCGTTTGCCGACAGCATGTCAATTATGATATAATACACCAATGCTCATTCCAAAATCAAAAGTTTCGTCATCAAATGGTATATTATCAGTCGAAGCTATTGATAATCTCACATTTTCAATTCCTTCTAAGAATTTATCTACAGTAAAAATTGCTTCACTTGGGTCAATTGCTTACATAAAACCAATTTTGTCAAAAAGATATTTTGTAAATCTTCCTGTTCCACAGCCAATACCATAATTATTTTTATTTATGATATTATTATCAATAATGTCAAATCATTCTTTATCTAATACTAAACAGCTGTCAAATTAGATGATAATATTATTTATAATAATATGCTATAGTTGAATAATTTGTTTATAATCTTACATATTATGACAGCTGTTTAGTATAAATTATTAATTTCATTTTGATTAAATTGATGGAATTTTTTTCATTCTTCTCCAAAAGAATTAACAACAGAAGGCTATGTTTTAAAATAATGTATATTTATTTTGTTTTTTCAGAAACAATTGTATTTTTGTGATATAAAAATAAAGCGATGGATTTAAAAGAAATTAATAGAAGGATTGTAAGTTATAGAAGAAGATAATACCATAGTAGGTAAGGTTGAACAATATTTTTCAACAATA
>JAITXI010000114.1 GCA_031284905.1 Bacteroidales bacterium | reverse complement strand
CGGCGTGAACCGTCCAAAAAGAAATGAAATAGAGGGTCGTTATTTATGATATGCTTTGCAGTTGTTTCAATGCTTTTTGTTG
Source organism: Bacteroidales bacterium (assembly GCA_031284905.1). Taxonomy (GTDB): domain Bacteria; phylum Bacteroidota; class Bacteroidia; order Bacteroidales; family ML635J-15; genus Bact-19. The sequence continues at coordinate 17,529 of JAITXI010000114.1, read as the reverse complement.
TTTTCAAACTTGTATCGGTTTCGCCACACGAATTTTTAACCAACGTAAACTCTTTGCCTTTGTCCTTGTCTTCGTAGTCAAGCGTAGGCATACGAATTTCATCGTCAGCACAATAACGAAATGACTGATAGCATTTTCCGTTAGTCTCGTTGGCTATAAATTCTAAAATTTTATCCATTGTTATCGTTATCTATTTTATTTGTCAAACTTTTTACAAAAGTACTAAAAATATTAATGCAAATTTACTTGTGTTAAAAAATATTTTTGTTTTATGTCGTTGTCCACCTGTACTTCGCTGTAAACCCCTACCGACAGTGTTCTGTCGTTCGTTGGGAAAGTTGTTAAACCGTAGAAACTATTGTCCCGCATTCTGTCCACCGTCACGTCAGCCGAAAAACCTCAGTCGCTGTCAACTTGTGTACTGAAAACTTGCCCAAGCGCACTTCTTTGTGTAAAACGCACTGTCGCAAAGTGTCAAGGTCGTAGAGAACTGTTGCACGAGCAAAACCACTTTGTAAGGTACAAGTCGGTAAGTAGCATTTGTCGGCAGACGGCGTCAAAGGTTTGCTGTCAGTTATTTTTTGTCAAATTATACTTTGCCAAAAAGTCAAACATTTTTAAGACATCTTCAAACTTTAAGTTGGCTTCTTTTATTTTGGTCACTAAATTTTCATTGTCTTTACATAAATCCAACAATAATTCAGGGCGTAATAATTTTATTGTTCCATCTAGTAGAATAACATAACCAACCTGACAACAAACTGCAATTTGCTTTTCTGTTGCTTTTATAATTCCTAATTCTCTTTGCTCTTTCTCTGCCCTTGCAGGCTCTCCTATGAAGTAAGTATAATAACCTTTCTCTATTATTTGATTGTATCCTACAATTTTAGAGTATGGATAACTATTAATATAAACGGTGTCTCCAATTGATATTCCCCATAGCTCTTTTTCCACTTTTTCTGCGTTGTTCTTTGGCGTAATTTTTTTTGCTCGATAATTGGAGATTCCACCTGTCATGAAAATATCGCCATTTGTTCGTTTTTTTAGTTGGAATTCAAAGGTCATTGTTGGTTTGTTTTCCAGAAACTCATTGAAATTAGAAAATCCTTTTGCTGTTTTTGTTTGTCCATAAACTATTGATACAAGAAGGACTAAAATGGTTGTCGAAATTACTTTTTTCATCTGATTGATTTTTTTATGTTCCTTGCGAGACTATTTTATAACTTATTATTGTTTGAAATTCAATTTTTCTATCTCTATATGCTTAAGTTTGTCGTCAAACCGCACCGACCGCTCTCTGTCTTCCGTTGCAAAAGTACGAATTTTCGCAGAAAATGTCAAGCGCATTCTGTCCACCGTCACGTCAGCCGAAATACCGCAGTCGGTGTCCCCCGTGTGCTGAAAACTTGCAAATACGCACGTCGGCAGCTGTTCACTAACGCTCTTATGGTTGTAACTAAAACTATTTTTTTGACATTTTTCCATTCAATAATATTTTCTTACAAATTTAATATTATTTCCATAATTTTTCTTACAAAAATTCTTTATTATATGGTATGTTGTTTTTATACCATTTACACATACAAATCAGTCCAAAGTTTCAATGGCATTCAGTAATCAGTACTGAATAGCAAATAACTTTCAGAATGAAATAAATTTATAGACTACCTGAATTGAGCAGAGTTGAATTAAATGTAGTTTTCACAATAAAACAAAGGGAATGAACGTTATTAATAAAAATAAATTATAACAATGAAAAAGATTCTATTCTTAATAATTATAAGTGTTTTTTCAATAATAAGCTATTCAAACTACGTAAAAGATTTCCCAACAACATTTAAGCAACCTGATGGAACAATAGTAAATTGTTTAATCACAGGTGATGAATTTTTCAGAAGATTACACGATGAGAATGGATATACTTTTATAGAAGACCCAACAGACGGTTTTTTAGTTTATGCAAAATTAGAAAACGACAATCTTATTTCGTCCGGATACAGATATGGAACTATAAATCCGGAAATTGTTGGAATACAGCCTAATATAATGATTTCAAGAGAAAAATATTTAGCCATTCGAGAAGATTTTTTCAGCAAAGAATTGCCAAAACCAAAATCTGATAATATTTTAAAATCAGGTCAAAATAACGGAACTATAAATAATATAGTAATTTATGTGAGATTTTCCGACCAAACGGAATTTTCAGTAACTTCTACTACCATAGAGAACTTATTCAACAGCAGCGCTTCAAACACTTCTTCAATGTACAATTTTTTCAGAGCTATTTCAAATAATCAGACTACAATAATTTCTCATTTTTATCCAACAAATACAGGCACGACAATACTTTCGTATCAAGATTCACACCCAAGAAATTATTATAGACCTTACTCTACAAATAATACTATTGGTTATCAAGAAGCAGACAGAGCAACAAGAGAACATCAATTATTAACAGATGCAGTAAATGCTGTTAAATCTGAAATACCAATATCTTTAAATTTAGATTTTGACAACAATGGTTACGTTGATAATGTTTGCTTTATTGTAAGAGGTGCCGATACCGGATATTCCGGACTTTTGTGGCCTCACAAATGGTCTTTATTTTCACAAAATGTGAGTATTAATGGGAAAAGAATTGAAACTTATAATCTACAATTAGAAACTCATGTACAAGATGCCAGCACATTATGTCATGAAATGTATCACACTTTAGGAGCTCCTGATTTATACCATGATTCAGGAAATTTAACTCCGGTTGACAAATGGGATGTTATGGCACAAAATCTCAATCCTCCACAATCCTCTTCAGCTTATGTTAAATATAAATATGGAGGTTGGATACCTGAAATTCCTGAAATAACACAAGGTGGACATTACACCATAAACGACGTATTTTCAGCAACAAACAATTGTTACAAAATAGCATCTCCTTTATCTGGAGCTACTTCCGGTTCAGAATTTTTCATGGTTGAATATAGAAATAAATTAAATTTTTGGGAAACAGGATTGCCGGGCAGTGGTTTAATAATTTACAAAATTAATCCTCCATATAATGGAAATCACAACGGTCCGCCTGATGGAATATATGTTTATCGTCCGGGAGCATCAAATGCTAACACAAATGGACAGATAAATAATGCTTATTTTTCTTCAGGTTCGGGTCGTACCGAATTTAGTAATTCTACAAATCCTCCATGTTTCTTAAATAATGGAAGTTTAGAAAATTTTAGAATTTATAATATATCTTCTTCAGGCGGAGCAACAATGAGTTTCGATATAGAATTTAATCAACACTATTTTAATATTTTAGGCGAAAATATTAATTTTGGAGAAGTTTCTATAGACACATCAAAAACAATGTATTCTTCGGTTTCTGCTTTATATTTAGATAATACAATAACTTGGGTAAAAGGAGGTGTTGATACAAATTTTTTCACAGTTACACAAGAATCATGGGATAATTATTTAGGCGGATATTTAAAAATTAATTTCAATCCTGATGAAGTTCGCACTTATAATGCATATATTGACGTTTCAACACCGGAATTTCCAACAAAAAGGATTGATATTTCCGGAAACGGAATGATTATTCCTGTTGTTGCAGATTTCAACTCAAGTGCTCATTCAATATGGGAAGGAGAAGAAATTGAATTTAGTGATTTATCAACCGGCACCCCAATTTCTTGGGAATGGACTTTTGAAGGCGGAACTCCAACAAATTCCATAGAACAAAATCCAACAATTACATATAATTCTGAAGGCTTGTATTCAGTAACGCTTTCAGTTCAAAATTTACATACCAATGATGTGATGACAAAAATTCAATATATTAATGTCGTAAATCCTGAAAGTGAATCATTTTGTAATAATAAATTTGAGTATTGGACAAACGGAAGTCCGGATTGTTGGAAAGGCTCTAAAAACAACGTATCTGCATCAAGATATTCCGATGCCCCTTATGAAGGAAATTATTCCGCAAGCATTTCAAATGTTTTCACGGCAAAAAAACGTTTTACTTCCAAAGGATTCAACATTTCTCCAGACTACAAATACGATATTCATTTTTACTATAAAGGGAAAGGTAATTTAATGGTAAGTTTGTATGATGAGCGAACAGAAAATAACGGTTTTTCTTCCGAAGAAGATACTATTTACGTAAATACTGAGAATTGGTTAGAAATTACAAAATCAATTCAGGCAATACACACATCCAATGACGGACAAATATCGTTTGCTGTTAGCAAAACTGAAGCCATATTCAAAAACATAATAATTGACGATGTAACAATAACTCCAATTTATAATCCTATTTCCGTAAATTCAAACACAATTGATAATTTTTCAATTTTTCCAAATCCATCAACAGAAAATATAAATGTAAAAGTTACCGAAAATTCTATTATAAGTGTATATGACATTACAGGAAAATTAATTAGTACAGCTAATGTTTCCTCAGGTGAAATTTATACTTTTTCACAAACAGCAGGTATGTACTTTGTAAACGTAAATGGTAAAGTTCAGAAAGTAGTTTTTGAATAAAAGATAATAATACTTCCCAAATTTTAGAATATTGGGAAAAATATTAATTTTGTAAAAATAAGGATAATGATGGCAAAGAAAGAGAAACGTAAATTTATTGCCTAATTTAACCCATATTTAGCATTATTAAAAACAAGTTCTTGTATATCAATAAATTGTAAATTTTAAAAAAGCATTTTGGCAATGGTTGTTACAATCTTATACAAAAATCAGCTAACATTACTTGTACTAACGGTTCGCTAAATAACAATTGAGTATTAACGCTTTTTGCTACTGTCGCTGTGTTAATTGGAAACTGTTTTCTTTTTCCTCGCAATTTGTTGTTATTCCAATAATCATTATTGCTATAAAAAAAGAAATTAATACTCGAATTTTTCTAATATTTTTGTGTATTAAATTTTTTTATATTACCAATTTTTATAAATTATTTTTTTGCAAATATATACATAATTTTGATTTTATCTGCTATTTATAATAATTTTAATTAATATTTTTGTTTTATTAATTATTTTTTTGTTTTTCTAAAAAAAATAATATAATTTTGTCTCGTTATTTAAAATCATTATAAATAATGTTTTAAATGATTATAAATAATATTTAAAAAGATTATAAATAAAAGAGACTGAAAAAACAATGAATAAATTAAAAATAATAATAATTACTTCAATTTTAATTATATTTAGTAATAATTTTGCAAAAGCTCAAGAAAATTCTGTTGTCATTTCAAAATCCGACTACGAAAATCTAATTTTGCGAATTGAAAATTTAGAAAAAAACAAGAAATCCGAAGAAAAAGATTCTATTTCAAATAACAGAAAAAATAGAATAAAAGAAAATCTTACATTGGGAGGCTATGGAGAAGCGGTTGGACATAGATACTTCTACAGCAATAATTTTAACCGCTATTCTTATCCCGAAAATTTTACGGACTCAAAAAGTAGAGGCGAATTTGATTTACCGCATGTGGTTTTTGTTGCAGGATATAAATTCAAAAAGGGTTTTGAAATGTATTCCGAAATAGAATTTGAACACGGTGGTAACGGTTCATCAATCGAATTGGAAGAAAATGAATTTGGAGAATTTGAATCGGATATTGAAAAAGGCGGAGAAGTAAATATTGAACAATTTTGGATTCAAAAAAGTTTTTGTAATGCTCTTAATATCAGAGTAGGACACGTTATTGTGCCTATAGGATTAACAAATAACCACCATTTACCGACAGAATATTTTTCAGTTTTACGACAAGAAGAAGAAACTACGATTTTTCCATCTACTTGGCACGAAACAGGAATAAGTCTTTGGGGAAAATTTGACCATTGGAAATATGAGGTTCAGTTTTTGTCAGGATTGAATGCTGAAATGTTTAATGATGCAAATTGGATAAAAAAAGGATCTGTTTCGCCTTATGAATTTACAATTTCAAATTCTTATGCAGGAAGTTTTAGAGTTGATAATACTTCCGTAAAAGGCTTACGAGTGGGATTAAGCGGATATTATGGTTTTTCGGCAGCAAACAGTTTAAAAGTTGAAAGATACAGCGGTCTTCATGGAGGAGTAACAATAGGAACATTTGATTTTACTTACAATGACAATAATTTTCTCGTTTACGGAAATTTTGACTACGGACATTTAAGCGATTCAAAAGAAATTTCAAAAATTAACAAAAATTTGCCCAAAAATTCACCATCACCACGTACAAATATTGCTTCTGATGCAATGAGTTATGCAATTTTTGCCGGTTACGATGTTTTTTCTTTCTTCAAAACTTTAAAAAATAAAGATTTAAAACTTTACATTTTCGGACATTACGGTTATACAAATTCAATGTTTAAAACTGCTGATGGTATTTTAGCAGATAATAAATATAAGAAAAATATTATTTCGGCAGGAATAAATTTCTATCCGATTAAAGAAGTCGCTGTAAAAATTGAATATGGAAATCGATATTTTCCAAATACAAAATATAATCATGAAAATACTATTTCTGTGGGAATTGTTTATTCTGCATTTTTTATTTAAAACTTTAAAAATAAATCAGATATGAAAAGTACATTTTTTTGAAATTCATCATCACCAAAACTTAATTTTCCAAGATAAATTCAGAAATCTTTCTAAAAATCAACGTCAAGTTGTTGTGAAATTCGTGGAAGCAATACAAGATTTACTAAAAGTAAATTTTGCGGTTGTATAATTGAAAACAGGAGAAGTTTTTACGCAGTGTTCATAAACATTTATTTCTCATTGCAAACACCTTACAACACTTGCTATAGCAATAAATTTGCTCGTTTAAAAATATGTTAATTCTTATTTGGAAAAGTCATAGAATACTCTTTCTCTTTGATATAATTTCTATAGGAAAATTACAAAAAAATTTAGTACAATAATCCAAACATCCTCTCAAAGGAATCCAAATTTCCAATACTTGTTTCAGTTTCATCAATAGAAGACATAAACTTGACTTGAAATGCCAACTATTTATGTAATAATTTTTCTTTTTCCACCAACTTCAAAAATAAATTTATCATTTATAACCGAAGTTCGAGATAAGCAAAGAAAAAATTAAAAAAATTCAGAATTTAACTCTTATTTCAGAATTTTAGATATTCAAAAAATTGTGTTACTTTTACGTAAAAATTAAAATGGGAAATTTAGTAGCAATAGTTGGTCGTCCGAATGTTGGGAAATCAACACTTTTCAACAGATTTACAGAACATAGGGAAGCAATAGTTGATAACGAAAGTGGAGTAACCAGAGATAGGATTTACGGACACACGATTTGGAATGGAAAAACTTTTTCAGTAGTGGATACTGGTGGATACGTTGAGAAATCTAATAATATTTTTGAAAAAGAAATAAAAGAACAAGTTATCATAGCCATAGAAGAAGCCGATGTAATTATTTTTGTTTTGGACACAACTATCGGAATTACAGATTTAGACCAATCAGTGGCTCAACTTTTACGAAATTCTAAAAAAAATATTTTTGTTGTAGCAAATAAAGTTGATAATAATTCTTTAATTGCAGACGGCTACGAATTTTACAATTTAGGATTAGGCGAAATTTATCCAATTTCAGCAATGACAGGTTCAGGAACCGGTGATTTATTAGATGATATCGTAAAAGTTCTAAACAATTCGGAAACTGAAACTCTTGACCATTTGCCAAGAATTACTATTGTTGGTCGTCCAAATGTTGGAAAATCTTCACTCACTAATGTGTTAATAGGTGAAAACAGAAATATTGTTACAGACATAGCAGGAACGACGAGAGATGCAATAAATATTCGTTATAATAAGTTCGGATACGATTTTATGCTTATCGACACCGCCGGAGTTAGAAAAAAAAGTAAAGTATCAGAAGATTTAGAATTTTATTCTGTAATGAGAGCTATTAAAGCTATCGAAAATTCAGATATTTGTTTATTAATGTTAGATGCAACGCAAGGATTTGAAGCTCAAGACCAAAATATTTTAAATCTCATCAGAAAAAATAAAAATGGAATCGTAATTCTTGTAAATAAATGGGATTTAATAGAAAAAGGTAATAATACGATGAAAGAATTTCAAAATACTATAAAAGAAAAAATTGCACCTTTTAATGATATTCCTATATTATTTATTTCAACTCTCAATAAGCAAAGAATTATGAACGTTGTAGATACAGCAATGAAAGTTTATAAAAATATCACACAAAAAATTCCAACAGGAAAACTAAATGAAATAATGTTAGCAGCTATAGAAGAGCATCAACCTCCGGTAAATAAAGGAAAAATCGTAAAAATAAAATATGTGACTCAATTACCAACTCCTACTCCGGTATTTGCATTTTTTGCAAATTTGCCTCAATACATAAAAGAACCATATAAAAGATATTTAGAAAATAAATTACGTGAGAATTTCGATTTTTCAGGAGTTCCAATTGTTTTAGTCTTTAGAGAAAAATAATTTATTTTACAGATTAAAAAAATATCAAATATTAATTGAAATTACCGTAATTTATTATTACCTTTGTATTGTAAAAATTTAAAAAAAATAGCTATGAAATCAATATTATTATTTAGAAATTTAGCAATAACAATTTTGTTATTAAGTGCTTCAATGGTGGCAAATAGTCAAACAACTTACAATTTAGTAACAGACGCCTCTCAATTAGTTTCAGGAGCAAAATATTTATTTGTTGGAAAAGATGCTTCAAATACATATTGGGCAATGGGAAAACAAAACAACAATAGTCGTCCGGCATTTGTAGTAACCGAAAGTAGTGGAGCAATAATGTTATCACCGGCTACGATGGCAACAGATTCTACAAAACCTTTTGAAATTACAATAGAAGGAGCAACAGGAACATGGACATTATTTGACGCCGTTTCAAACAAATATGTAGCACCAAGAACTACAGATTCTAATGGATTACCCGGCAGTAATAGTCCTGTAGCTTACTCTATTACTTTTGATGCAAACGGATTAGCTACGCTTATAGCTACAGGATCAGCATACCCACGTCCCGATTTAAGATTTAATAGAACTGATGCTACAATTCCAGTTTTTTCTAGTTATCTTACAAGTAATCTTTTGGAAACTATTACACATTTTTATTTATACAAAAACGGAGATGCTCCATCAACAAATCCGAACCTAATAATAACTTCTCCTGCTGACGGAGCAACAATAAATGCTCATAACGTTACAATCAATTTTTCTATTTTAAATTTTGTTCTTGGAACAGACGGAAAATTAAAATACTCAGTAAATAACGAAACAGCTGAATTTATAACAGCTCCGACTACAACTTCAATTCCTTTAACTGACCTTTCAGACGGACCATATACAGTGGATTTTGAACTCGTTGACATGGCTGATGCTTCTTTAGCAACTCCTATTATCAGAACATTAACTTTCACAATCAACAACGCAGGACCAACAATCACTCCAATTTCAACAATCCAACAAGGACAAGTAAATGGCACTTATGAAAATCAAACAGTTACAGTAGAAGGTATTGTAACATTTATTCAATATAAGGTATCCACGACTAACCCTGCACAACACGGTTTACAAGAAGGTTATTATATTCAAGATGCCTCTACATCTTGGAGTGGTATTTATGTCTATGACAATCAACATACTCCGGCTGTTGGAAACACAGTAAGAGTTACAGCTAAAGTTGTTGAATACTACGAAATGACAGAACTAACAACTATTACAGCTTATGAAGTTACAGATATTACTTCAATAGTTCCTACTCCAATACAAATAAATTGCCTAACAGGAAATGACGAACAATACGAAAGTTGCTATGTGAAATTGTGTGATTTTACAGTAACAGCAAGTGGAGCTTATGGTAACTTTACAGTAGCAGATGCAAACGGTACATACACACTTAATAAAGCATATCAAATTTATTCTAATAATTTAGCAATAAATGGAACACATTATTTTGCAAAAGGGATTATCAATTTCAATGATGTCTTCAGATTAATGCCTGACGAACTTTCTACCACAGATTGCAATTTTGGCTTAACATCTGTAGATATGTCAATTTTAGAAAATACAGATGTATATCCAAATCCTGCAAATGATTATATCAATATCAAAACAGAAAACAAAATATCTAAATTGCAAATAATCAATTCAATAGGACAAATTGTTAAAGAACAACACAACGTTGAAAATGGAGAGACAATAAGCATAAACGAATTAAATTCAGGTTTATACTTAATAAAAATGACTATTGGAAATGAAATGAAACTAATAAAAATAAATAAAGAATAAAGTTTTCATACTGAAAAGCTGTCCTATTTCGGACAGCTTTTTTATTAAAAAATACAAAAAAAGTCTAATTTTGTAAGGAAAATTAACAAAAATGAAAATTTTAATGTTAGCAAGTAAAATACCATATCCACCAAAAGATGGTGGAACTATTTGTACTTTGTCAATGGCGTTTTCTCTACAAAAAAATGGACACGCAGTTAGTATTCTTGCTATAAATACTCAGAAACATTTTTTTAACATTTCCGATATTCCAAAAGAATTTTCAGAATATATAAAATTTATGTCTGTCGAAGTAAATACAAATATAAAATTTTCAAAACTATTAAAAAACTTTTTCTTTTCAAAACTACCATACAATGCAGAAAGATTTATTTCAAAAGATTATTCTGATAAACTAACAGAAATTTTAATACAAGAAGACTTTGATATTATTCAACTTGAAGGCTCATATCTCCTACCATATATTGATGTAATAAGAAAAATTTCAAAAGCCAAAATAGCATTTAGAGCACATAATGTCGAATTTGAAATATGGGAAAGAAAATCAAAAAACGAAAAAAACTATTTTAAAAAATTATATCTACATAATTTATACAAAAGAATAAAAAAATTTGAAATTAATTATATTAACAAATATGATTTAATTTCTCCTGTAACAAATAGAGATGGAAATAAATTTAACGAACTTGGAAATACAAAACCTCAATATGTAGCTCAAATAGGAGTCGTTTTAGAAAGATATATCATTCCGGACAACGAACCTGAATATCCCGGATTCTTTACAATTGGATCTTTGGATTGGCTACCAAATCAAGAAGGACTTATTTGGTTTATAGATAATGTTTGGTTGAAATTCATAAAAAAATATCCTAAAGCAAAATTTTATATTGCAGGTCGTAATGCTCCCAATGAATTGTTAAAATATTTTTTAAATAACAATATTGAATATTTAGGAGAAATAAAGAATGCTAACGATTTTATCAGCTCAAAATCTATTATGATAGTCCCTTTATTTTCAGGAAGTGGTATGAGAGTAAAAATTATTGAAGGTATGGCATTAGGCAAAACAATAATATCAACTTCTATTGGAAAAGAAGGAATTGAAGCGACTCACAACGAAAATATTTTAATTGTAGATAGTCCTGAAGATTTTTTTAATTGTTTGGAAAAAGTTTATCTTGACAAATCAATCTCTGAAATAATATCAAAAAATGCAATCGAATTTATTCATCAAAATTACGACAGCCATTTAATAGGTGAAAAATTATCAAAATTTTATTTAAAACAACTTCAATCTTAATTCACTGTTATATTAAATAATGAAAATAATACTAATCACTTCGAGAGTCCCATATACCCTGGAAAAGGGCGATAAACTTAGAATTTATCATCATCTTAAAGAATTAAGTAAAAATAACGAAATACACCTTTTTGCATTTGATTTTGAAAAAAAAGGAGACAAAAATCTTGAATCACTACAAAAAATTTGTAAAACAATTACTATAATTAAACATTCAAATATAAAAAAGTATTTTAACGTAATTATTGCATTTTTCAAAGGACTTCCTTTACAAGTAGGATTTTTTTATTCAAATAAAACAAAAAAACTTTTTCTTAAGAAAATTTCCGAAATACAACCTGACCATATTTACACTCATTTAATTCGTACTTCTGAATATGTAAAAAATGTAAATATTAGCAAAACATTAGACCTTGCAGACGCTATTTCTTTAAATCTCCAAAGAAGTTCAAAAAAAGTATCTTTTTTCAAAAAAATAATTTATGAAATTGAAGCAAAAAGAGCAAAAAAATATGAAAATTATATTTTTGATAAATTTGATAATAAATTATTAGTGTCGGAATCGGATAGAAAATTTATTCCACATGAAAACAGAAATGAAATTTTTATTATTCCGATGGGTGTAAATTTTAATCAATTTCAGCCAAAAATATCAGTTAAAGACATTGATATATTATTTTCCGGAAATATGAAATATTTTCCAAATATAGATGGGGCATTATTTTTGATAGAAGAAATATTACCTCTACTTCTTTTAAAGAAAAAAGATATTAAAATAATGATAGCGGGAACAAACCCTCCAAATAAAATAATGAAATATGCTTCAAACAATATTATTGTTACAGGTTGGGTTAAAGATATTGCAGAATGTTATAATAGAGCAAAAATTTCTGTCGCACCAATGCGTGTCGGAACCGGATTACAAAACAAGATTTTAGAAGCAATGGCGATGAAATTACCTTGTATAACTACAGAATTGTCAAACCGGTCTTTAAATGCTGAAAATAATCAAGAAATTATTATTGCAAATGATAAAAACGAAATTGCCGATGCTGTTCTTAATTTATTGAACAACAACGAGTTGTATGAAAAAATTGCAAATAATGCTTATGCTTTTGTAAGGAAAAATTTTATTTGGGAAGAAATCGGGAAATATTTAAATGAAATAATACAAAACACAAAAAAGAAATGAAAGAAGAATTAAATAAATTACAAGAAAATAACCGGCTAAATACAATAGAAGAAGCTATTGAAGATATTCGTCAAGGGAAACTTATTATTGTTGTTGATGATGAAGACCGTGAAAACGAAGGAGATTTTATAATTGCAGCAGAAAAAGTTACTCCGGAAATTGTGAATTTTATGGCACGGTATGGAAGAGGTTTAATTTGTGCGCCATTAACAGAAAATCGGTGTAAAGAACTTGATTTGCAATTAATGGTAGGAAAAAATACGTCTTTACATGAAACACCTTTTACAGTTTCAGTCGATTTAATAGGAAATGGTTGCACTACAGGTATTTCGGTCGCTGACAGAGCAAATACTATCAATGCTTTAGTAAATACAAAAACAAAACCCGAAGATTTAGGACGCCCTGGTCATATCTTCCCACTTATGGCTCGTGAAAATGGAGTTTTACAAAGAACAGGACACACAGAAGCCGTTGTTGATATTACTCGTTTGGCAGGTCTTACTCCTGGTGGAGCACTTGTCGAAATAATGAACGAAGATGGTACAATGGCAAGGCTTCCTCAACTTTTTGAAATCGCTAAAAAAAATAATCTTAAAATAATTTCTATCGAAAATCTTATCAAATATCGACTAAAAAATGAAACTTTGATAATCAAAGGAGAAACTGCAAAACTACCAACTAAATATGGTATTTTTGACGTTATTCCTTTTCAACAAAAAGATAACAGCAACGAACACATCGTTTTAATAAAAGGAACTTGGGGAAAAGATGAACCTGTTCTTGTCAGAATGCATTCAAGTTGTATTACAGGAGATATTTTCGGTTCAAAACGTTGCGATTGTGGAGACCAATTACACAAATCAATGGAAATAATTGAAAAAGCAGGAAAAGGTGTAATTGTATATTTAAACCAAGAAGGAAGAGGAATAGGACTAATGAATAAAATTGCTGCTTACAAACTTCAAGATAACGGATTTGATACCGTTGAAGCCAACTTAAAATTAGGTTTTAAAGATGACGAAAGAGATTATGGAATTGGTGCTCAAATTTTAAAAAATATAGGAATACAAAAAATTATACTTCTAACTAATAATCCTAGAAAATTTTATGGACTTTCAGGATATGGATTAGAAATCATCGAAACTCAGCCAATTGAAATTAAACCAAATGAATACAATAAATTTTATTTAGAAACAAAAAAGAAAAAAATGGGGCACAAACTCACAAACTTAAGTTAATTGAAAAATAAAAATTATTTATTAATTTAATCACACTCCAAAAATTCCTACCAACAAAATAATTTGAAAAAAAATACGTTTAAAAAAATGATAAAAAAAACTATTTAATTTTATATCTTTGCAGAATGGTTGTAAAACTAAAAATATTTTCATTAATAATATTTGTTTTCTTGATAGGATTCAGTTCTTGCAACGACTATAAGAAATTAATGAAAAGTACGGATTATGAAAAGAAATACGAAAGAGCAATGCAATATTATGAAAAAAATGATTTTGCTAGAGCTCAAACCGTTTTTGAAGAATTAAGAACAATATTTAGGGGAACGGAAAAAGCAGAAAATGTTTCTTATTATTACGCAAAATCTACTTATGGGATTGGAGAATACACTTTAGCCGGCTACCTGTTCAAAGATTTTACACGACAATTTCGTGCAAGTAGCAGAGCAGAAGAATGTCAATTTTTATCCGCATATTGCTACTATTTACTTTCACCTTCAATATCTTTAGAACAAATCGACACAGAAACTTCAATTGCAGAACTTCAATATTTTATAGAAAAATATCCAAATTCAGAAAAAAAAGCAGAAGCCGAAAAATGTTTGGACGAATTACAAAATAAACTTGAACTAAAAGCCTACAACAATGCAATGTTGTATCATACTATTGGAGATTATAAAGCAGCTATTGTAGCTTTGAAAAATGTATCTATTGATTTTCCTGATACTCAACATCGAGAAAAAATTCTTTTCACAATAATAGAAGATTCATATCTTCTTGCAAAAAACAGTATTTATTCTAAACAAAAAGAAAGATATAAAAATACTATTGACGCATATTACAAATTCGTTGATAATTATCCAAATTCAAATAAAATAAAAGAAGCTGAAAAATATTATACTAATTCATTAAAATTTATAGAATCAAAATATGGACAATAAGAATATATCAAAAACGATAAAAACAAGAGACATAAACGCAATTGCTGAAAAAACAGGAAATATTTACAAATCTGTTGTTATTTGTTCAAAACGTTCAAATCAAATTAGTGTGAATGTAAAAAAAGAAATTACTGAAAAGTTAAGTCAATATTCTTCATACAATGATAATCTTGAAGAAATTCATGAAAACAGAGAACAAATTGAAGTTTCAAAATATTTTGAATTACAACCAAAACCAGCGTTAATTGCATTAGAAGAATTATTAGAAGATCAAATTTTATTTTCTAATCCGGAAGAAGTCAACGAAAATGAATTTTAAAAATAAATAGCAAAAATAAATATTCTTCGAGAAATTATTATGCTAAGAGGGAAAAATATATTGCTCGGAATTACCGGAAGTATTGCTGCATATAAATCTGCAAATATTATTCGACTTTTAATTAAAGAAGGAGCAAATATAAAAGTAGTTATGACTCCTCTTAGCAAGCAATTTATTACTCCCTTAACGCTTGCAACTTTATCAAAAAATCCGATACTTGTTGATTTTTTCAATCCGGAAAATGGAGATTGGAATTCTCATGTGAGTTTAGGATTATGGGCAGATGCGTATTTAATAGCTCCGGCTACTGCAAATTCAATTGCAAAAATGGCTAACGGCATTGCCGACAATTTGCTTCTAACTTCTTATTTATCAGCACGTTGTCCTGTTTTTGTAGCACCGGCAATGGATGTTGATATGTATAATCATCCTGCAACACAAAAAAATATTCTGACATTAAAATCTTACGGAATTATTTTTATAGAGCCGGAAACAGGCGAATTAGCAAGTGGATTAATAGGAAACGGAAGACTTGCAGAACCTGAAATAATTGTTGAAAAATTAAAAAAAAATTTTTGTAAAAAACAATCCTTGCTAAATAAAAAAATTTTAATCAATGCCGGTCCAACTTATGAAAAAATTGATGCCGTCCGTTTTATTGGAAATTATTCGTCCGGAAAAATGGGTTACGCATTGGCAAAAATTTGTGCAGATAGAGGTGCTGACGTAACTTTAATTTCAGGACAGGTAAACATTAAAACTGAGAATTCAAAAATAAATCTCATAAAAGTTTCAAATGCCGAAGAAATGTATAAAGCATGTCTAAAAAATTTTAAAGGAACTGACATCACAATATTAGCAGCTGCTGTAGCAGATTTCACTATCGAAAATCCTAATTTTGAAAAACTTAAACGTAAATCCCAAAATTTAGAATTAACCCTCATTCCTACCAAAGATATTGCAGCAGAATTAGGAAAAATAAAAACTAAAAATCAGATTTTAGTTGGCTTTGCTTTAGAAAACAATAATGAATTTTTGAACGCACGCAAAAAATTAGAAAGAAAAAATCTTGATTTTATAGTTTTAAACTCTTTAAACGAAACCGGAGCAGGTTTCAATTACGACACAAACAAAATCACAATTATTGATAAAAATGATAATACGACAAATTTTGAATTAAAATCAAAAAAAGAAGTTGCAGAAGATATTATTGATTATTTGGAATATAGACCGCTTCTTTGAATTCTATGACTTTACCAAATTTTTTTTACTTTTTTTGTTCGCTTTTATAGAGTTTTTTTGATAAATTTTATTGACAATGTTGATATTTTTATGTCCGTTTCACGAGAAACTATTTTTCTTTTTCAAATAATCTTTCCAATTTTTACATTTTTCAGATGAAATAGTGCTTTTTCTTTGATAATAATGACAAAGAGCAACAGCTAAACCGTCAGTAGCATCGAAAGTTTCTTGAATGTCAATTTTAAATATTTTTTGTAACATTCCGGCAACTTGTTCTTTTGAAGCAGCACCACTCCCTGTAATTGCAAGTTTTACTTTTCGAGGAGCATATTCAATAATTGGAAGACCCCTATACAAAGTTGCTGATATTGCGGCACCTTGAGCCCTTCCTAATTTTAACATCGACTGTACATTTTTTCCTTGAAATGGTGATTCTATAGCAACCTCATCGGGTTTAAATCCATCAATTAATTGAAGAGTACGTTCAAAAATATGCTTAATTTTAACAAAATGATCATCCATTTTGTCCATTTTAATAATACCAATTCCGACAATTTCCAAATCTTTGCCTTTTTCATGAATAACACCATATCCCATAATATTACTACCCGGATCTATTCCTAAAATAACTCTATCTTTTATTACTTGATTATTAGCCATTATATTACTTAATTAATTTAAGAAGCAAGTGCCAAGCCTCTATTTTCTATTTCTATTATGAATTTATTCGACAAAGATACAAAATTCAAGATGAAATTAAAAATAAAAATTAGAACGAAGATGAAAGGGGCGAAAAGAGAAAAGAAAACCAAGAGCCAAGACGGGCGAACGAGGAATGGGCAAAATGGTCTCATCTCAATACTCTCAATTCCTAACTTTCCCCTATAAAATATACACTACAAGAAAAAATGTCAAATAAATTTGGTATTTTGATATTTTTTTTGTAATTTTATAGTGTATAATATTTACACTATGAGTTTTATTAGA
>JAITXI010000070.1 GCA_031284905.1 Bacteroidales bacterium | reverse complement strand
TTTCCTATACTTACGATAAAAAGCTATATGATTCATGTATGGTTATTATATTTATAATAACTAAGACTATTTATTTTTTATATTTCCGTTTAAGTTCAAACATTCCAATGAAAATATAGAACTTTCTTTTCCTGCAACCGATATTTCTAAGACACCAGTTTTCATGTTATTTTTTTTTATTATTTTTATTTCCGGAAGCGAATCATCGCCTAGTACAAAAATTTTGTTTTCAGCATTAGCGGTATATGAATCTATGAATTTAGGTTCAATTGAGTATATATACTCTCATTGTACCAACATGTCATCAATCACTTGATGGTGAAGTCTTATTTCTTTAATTAGTTGAATGATATTTTTTTGTCCTTCTATTTTTTCTAGTTCAACAATGACAAACTTTATTTTTCTTTCCGGGTAATTATTTACATTGAGCTGTTCCAAAGATACATAAATACTCTTGTTTGTTTTTGAAGTTGCTTTGACATCTATGTATCACTCTGGAAAAGAAAAATCATATAACGAATTTCTCTCTTTATGGTATGCATCAACTCAATTTACATTATTTCGTTCAAGTAATAATATGAATAGCACTTCACCTATATCACCAATTAATTTTTGTATCGTTTTTTCTGTAGAATGATTTCTGAAAAGCGAAGCAATATATTCGACAATTCCTACAAAAGACATTGAATTATTTATTTCTTTATCATCTTCCAACATCGAAAAAAGATAGTTAGCGAGGTTTTCATCACCTTCAAGGAAACGTATTTGGTGAAAATTATATTTGTTTCCTTTTTCATCTATACCAGTCTTTTCTCCCTCATATACAATGTTCAAGAATTTATCTATTTTTTTTATATCTCCAAGTTGTGCGGTCTTTTCTATACCAATCACAAATCCTTTTCCTTCTCTTCCTATGTTAAATATATTCATGTTATTTTTTCCCCGTAAATTTTATATTTTTCAACCCTCCTTCTTTTTCCAAAACCATTTTTTGTAATTTGCTTATGCTGTCTCCACATGAATTCATAGATTTTATTATATCATTAGCTTCAGTGTATGAATCCATTATTTTTTTATTCATGACTATAGTCATATATTTATCTCGGTTATTTATTTTCCTGTATCCAAATCAACGAGCACGCTGAAGCAATGTATCTAGTGAATCTTGTGCGATTGGGGAATTTATTATAAGTTCTGTCGTTAGATTATCAAATGTAAATCCTCTAGAAATTAAATTTCCTCCAATTATTATGGAAAATTGTTCATTGCCGGTTGTAAACTCATCATCAGATTCACAGTTTAACAAAAAAATGTTTTTTTGATTATGTTCGGTGAAATAATCAATTATAAATTTAACTTTTTCAATCAAGATACTTTGTTCATCTTTTTGAATTGAAAAGCGATTCATAATACTTTTAAACAATGGCTTACTTTCCGAATATAAACTAATATATTCTTTTATTTTCCTCATGTCTTTTTTTAAAATTTTTGATATTTCTTGTTGACTAGGTGTTCTGATATCAATATTTATCAATAGTTCGCTTTTAAATTCTGAAGATTCTTTTATTAAGGCAATTGCAGTAGTGAATAATCAAATCTGTAAAGATTCGTCGATAGCTTTCTCTCATGTGTTTTCGTCTCCTTTGCTAGATTCAACATACACATAATATTTGTCAGAGTCAGCAAAAAAATATTCACTGCCTGTATATTCACTTGAATGCTTGAACAAAATGGCACGATCATATTTTCCGGAATCATTACTGTTTTTATTTTGCTCTCGAATATTTGAAAATGGTGTAGCGGTGATTGATAGCATTTTCCCTTCTGTTATAAGCGAATATATTGTATTTATAGCAGAAAAAATTGCACTTTCTTCTTTATTGCTTATATTGTTACTGGCGAAGTCACATTCATCATCTATCAAAAGTATTTTGCATTTGCCAATAAGTGTGAAAAAATGATTAATTATGTTATCTAATGATTTAATTAGTTTTGGAATAACAAAAATATAAAATATTTTGTCTGACATTAAAATATTAAAATTATTCGAAAATCACGCTACATCGTTTTTGGTTAAGACTTTCACAGAATTTTCCTGAATTTCATTCGAAAATTCTTTTTTAACTCTTTCTTCTGATTGCTTTGTTAAAATATTGTTTGTTCCGCCTAAAAATATTGCAGCCTTATATCCTTCCGTCATAGAATGTTTTATCGCTTCAATGATATTTTTTGTTTTTCCGGATTGTACTTCTCCAATGCATAATATTTTTTCCTTTTTAGAATTTCCGCTGAAAATTTTTAAAACATTTATATCGGTGAAAGAATTGTCAAATAGTTTTTCGCTATTTTCTGGACTTATGACTTTTATTAAATTTATAATATTATTCATTTCTATCAAAATTTTTTATAATTTCGTTAATCGTGTCATCGAAGTCTTGTCCATCAGTAATATTTTGAATTATTTGTTTGTCAGGATATTTCTTTTTATCTCATAAAACTTTACATATCGCAAAGCAAATAGACAAAGGATAGAGCATTCGCCCTTTAAATTTTGTTGCGGATGAACTACTTTGCAAAATTTCTGCTCACATTTTATGACTAGCATTAATTTTTATTGAACATGTATTTTCGTCCTTAAATTCGATTAAAAATGCATCGTCTGATTCGCCACATGCGTACAACATTTCGAATTCAAAAGTAGTGTTATTAAATTTATATTTAGGCAATTCGTCTTCTTTCCCTGATACAATGCTTAATCTAGAATAATGCTGCTCAGTTTCTCTTTTAATTGAATTTTGAGCTTTCTTGGAGTCAGTTACCTTCGACTTAATTGTATCATTTTCTAAATTTTTTAAAATATTAAGAATATCTGAAGTTCCGTCACAAATATCTTTACAAATATTATCTAAATCTTTTTTTTCTGTTGGATATGATTTTCATAAAAAGTCTCTTTTATTTTTATCAGGAATAATAACTCCTGTTAAGTCTACACATCCAAATAATCTACGTCTTACATTGTTTCCTCCCGACGTCTCACCAGTGTAAAATGGATAGGCACATATGGATAGATTACTGTCTTTAGTTTTTATGTTTGGTGAATGTCGAATGCCCCGTTTGTGATGAAACAATGTCACTCCATTATAATTTGTAAATGGAAGGTCATATCCAAGAAAACCTCATTTAAAATTGACAGTTTTTCCCCCAATTTTTGTTTGATATGAATAATACATTTCCTTACCTTCACAATAGTCTTTTAAAATATCGCTACCGCCGCATATTTTACGCATTTGTTCTTTTGTTTTATGATCTATGCCTTTAAACCGCTCAGCAAGCATTTTTTCATAATTCGTTTCACTGAAATTATATTTTTTACTTTGTAATTTCATTGTATCAAATAAATTTTTTTTGCTATATGCATTTAAAAAAAACGGTCTTACTTCATACGAAGAGGAACTAAGATCGGCGGAAACAAAAGTTATATTTATATTGCAGCCTCTTCCTTTTTCTCTTTTTAATACATCACGATATCTGGTGCCGATAGATTCACATATATCTCGTATTGAATTTTTCGTTATTGCGTGTTCTTTATAGACATCTACAATTCTAATTGACGTTCCGGAATGAGTTGTTATGATTTGATCGTTAGACTCTTCTGAATATACAACCGCTTTTTCTTTCATATCAACAACACTTAAATCTAGATTTAATTTATGTTCTTTTCCATGGAGTTGTCTAGTGTGTATATGTACGCCGGTTCCTAATCAAAAAATAGCCAATTTCATTCCTACACCATATTGATTTATTTGTGTTCCTCCATTATCCTTTTGATTGTAAGGTTGGATAGCATCTGCAAGCTGTTCTTGAGACATTCCTAATGCATTATCAGTTATGGTAATGATTTGTTTCATCTCTTCTAATTGTTCGATCTTGATAGATATTTCTAATCCATTAAAATCACATTTTTCTTGACCATTTTCGTAAGAAGCTAAGGAGTTGTCTATAAATTCCGAGAGAACATATTCAATTGAAGTAATTTCATTCTTAAACATTTTAAAGATAT
>JAITXI010000050.1 GCA_031284905.1 Bacteroidales bacterium | reverse complement strand
ATGAAGAGAGGAAGCAAAATAGCATAAAAAAGAAAAAATCGCATATATACGGCCATAACGTTATTTTGCAGCTTATGCAAGCGATTTTCAATATTGACAGTATTATGCGATTTGACAGCAAAATAAAAAATAATGCTCGGATAAATTCTTTCTTTTTATTATGGGTTAATTTTTTTTGATGTGCTACAACATTTTTTTAACTACGAATTCACAAATTAATTCTAATAGTTAATGATGAATTATGTCATTTAAAATATTAACTTGAAAATTGGTTCACAATCTGCCTGAAAGGCATTATTTTCATAACCGTAGGCGAGCGAAGCGTTGCCTACGGTTAAACGCAAGAGAGTCGCCACTGCCTGAAAGGCAGGACTTTAAAAACTAAAAGTTAACTCCTCTAATTCTTGAATTTAAAATTCTGCCTTTCAGGCAGTTGTTGGATTTATCGCATAACCGCAGGCAACGCTTCGCTCGCCTGCGGTTATGAAAATTTTGTCCTTCGGACATTCCGTGCCACAAGGCATTGCAAACACGATTCGTTTCTCACGCTACTTATAACGGGATTTCATCCAAATACCGAAAACCCTAAAAACCATAAATCCTGATGGTTAAACATTAGTATTTTATTCGTGAATTCGTATTTCAAAAAATGTTGTAGACTGCAGTATATTTTTTCGTCCTTTTTTATTTCAGCACATCAAAATTTAATTTACCCTTTATTATTGCTAATTGCTACTTTTTTTGTACTTTTGCAAATGTAAAATGTACATAAGTAAAAGAAGATAAATGGATAAATTACAGAATATTAGCCATGTTTATAGAGGTCTTCTTGAAAGAAGTCGAGCATTCGCTTCTTTCAAAGAAGAAGAACTGAATATTATATATTCTGATTTATCTCAATATCTGTTGCCTAATGATACTATTTTTGACCCTATGAGTGGCTACGGCGGTGGGATGCTGTTTTTGGGGAAAAAAGGGTATAAAACAACAAATATAGAAATCAATCCACCGTCCTATTTTTGGCAAATTCTCATTAATCCACAAAATACAACAGCAATAATCAAGATAATCAAAAAGTTACAGAATAAAGCAACAATATTGCCCATAATTAAAGATACTTTTTCGCTTACAGACGAGTTGTTTTCTGATGCGGCTATAAATCATATTCAAGAATTATTTAATTTGATTTTCAAAAGTTCAAACAATAATAAATCTTTATCTATTGCTTTGTTATTGCCTTTTGTTTCAAGGTTTGCAAACTATGTAAAAAGTCCAACCAACATTACCCATTTCAAACAAGGCGGACTTTGCAGTTATTTAGATTGGGAACAAGATTTTTATTCATATTTAGATATTTTATGTACTCGTCTATCACAAGATTTTGACACATACAAACAGATAGAACATGACAATATTCTTGCGGATATATTTCAAACAGATTTACAAAGGGAACACTCTTTTTTTGTAACTTCTCCACCCTATCCAAATTATAGAGATTATTCAAAGTTGTTCAAAATAGAAAACTATGTGCTTGACAATGTCATATTAAAAAATAAAACCGATTTTGAAATGATGATTGGCTCAAACAATGTGAGCGGTAAAACTTTTGGTACAATACATTCAGAAAAAGCAAATAAATTTTTGTCTGAACTTTTAATTAAAGCAGATAAAATCAAGGCAAAAAACAAAAAATCGTGTAGTGACATAAAAACATATTACCACCCTTATTTTGCACAATATTTTTACAATATTCAAGAAGCATACATTAAATTAGATAGTATGCTTACAGATAATGCGATTGGCTATATTGTTGTTAACGATAATATTACGCGAGATATTATTGTTCCTGTTGGTGCTTCTATTTGTGATATATTCAACAATATAGGCTATAATACGATAGATTTAGATACCGTTCAAATTAGCCATTACGGTAATATTGGACGGGCTGCGACAATAATGAACTCAAAGCATACAAGACATATCATAAAAGTATGGAAAATAAAGTGATAAAAACAAAAAAAGGAATCTTTATCAAAACTGATAAAGAATTTGGGGCAATCGTATTTTCCCCATATTCAGGATTGTTTTTTGCAATATCAAAAGAATATATGACTGACACTATAAACTATTGTGAAGATAAAAAGAATAAATTGCCTGACGAAATTGTAAAAAATCTAAATATTGGAATTGCACAAGAAAAAAATTTTGAAATAAAATCCCATTGGTTGCCTGACAATAATGCTTTCTCATACGTAGATGATAGCAAACTTCCCGATAGTCCAATTGTTATAAATTGGTTGATTTCAAATAATTGTTGTTTTTCTTGTAATTATTGTTATGCTGGTGATGTTATTGACAAGCCCACAGATATAGCTGACACTAAAGAGGTTGCACAGAAAATATTAGAATCAAATCCATTAGCAGTTGTTTTTTCTGGTGGCGAGCCATTGCGAGAAAAACAAAAAATTATTGATGGGTTAAGCGTGTTAGGAAATAAAGTTGGAATTATAATTGACACAAATGGCTACCGCTACGACAAGGATTTAGCAAAATTATTAAAAAAAAATAATGCTGTTGTTCGTGTCTCTTTAGATTCATTACACAATGAATTGAACAGCAAAATTCGTCCACTGAAAGATAACAAGTCCAATGCAAATGTGCTTAATACAATCATTGCAAATATAATAAAATACAGAGAGATGAAAATACCTGTTTTAATTCATACGGTTGTTTCTCCTGTAAATAAAAATAGTTTGTTTGATTTGTATGACAAGTTGCCTGCATTGGGGGTAAGCGGTTGGCGAATCTTTTCTGTGATTAATCCAAATGACATAGAGAAAAAAGAAAAATTTGAAAAATTAATGACTTTTGGTAAATCCAAAAGCATTGATGAAGCCCAGCGTGAAATTCAAAAAGAGATTACTATTTTTAGTAAAAAACATATTTCTAAATCTACATTTTCATTACAAATTGTACATTCTACCGATAGTCAAAAAAATTCCGTAATTCTTGTATTACCGTCAGGAAAATTTGCAACCGAGAGTAGAGTAAGAAATGAAAAAAAAGAAATTGAGACAAACTCAATCTTTGAAAAATACAATGTTGATTTATTATGGCATTATGAACGATATTTAGGAACAATTAATTTAAAATAAATATGGCGTTATTCGATTTTTTATTTAGAAGGAAGATAAAAGCAGTTCGTTATTTTGCAGAAACTGACCGACAATTTGATTTGCCGGGTATTAAAGTCCAAATATCTAAATTGGACTCAAGTGTTGATGTTGCAACACAAGCAGGTGGTGGAAAATCTCATAAAAAAATCACAATCCCCGATG
>JAITXI010000006.1 GCA_031284905.1 Bacteroidales bacterium | reverse complement strand
TAGCTCTTCTGTATTCTTTTTCGCAGCTTTAACTTTCTTTTCAAGTATTTTATTTAATTCATTGTCTTTTTCTTGCTGTTCTTTTTGCCTTATTATTTCAGTATTATCAAGCGTATATTTGTAAAATTTGTTCATTCTGATATTGTACCAATTGTCCATGTAATGCCAATCTTTTCTATGAACAGACCTTACTAAAGAAACTGCAAAATCTACCGTAGAAAGTGTATTTGAAACAGTAAAAGCTGTAACAGAAGCGGTTGTATAAATAGTAGAACTAAGTGCAGATACAGTAGAACCTTCAATAAAAGCTGTAGTTGTTGCTGACATCGGGTCTAATCCGAATCCAATACCCAACATTCAGTGCCACCATTTTTCTTTGCTAGGGTCAGTATAAAGTAGCGGGTTATTCAGGCAATAAGAGTATCTGTTATAGCTTTGAGCATTAGAAGGGTCTTGTACGTAGTTATCGGGAGAGAGAACACGCCCATTTGTTACTACGTGCACAGCTAATATTCCGCTACCTGTTGGGATATAATGTAATTCTCGGGTTATAGTGTCTGTAGTTATTTTTTTTGTATAAACCGCTGTAAATCTTTGTGCAATTATATATTATTACGTCATTTGTATCAACTATATATTTTGATTGTTTGCGTTGCTCGTCAGAACCGTAAAAAATATAATATTTATAATTTTTTGTGTCGTTTGCTGTTGTGTCTGT
Source organism: Bacteroidales bacterium (assembly GCA_031284905.1). Taxonomy (GTDB): domain Bacteria; phylum Bacteroidota; class Bacteroidia; order Bacteroidales; family ML635J-15; genus Bact-19. The sequence goes on along the minus strand of JAITXI010000006.1, from coordinate 4,678 downwards.
TTCATAAATGAATGATGCTTTTCTAAACGGATTATAATTTGGTTCTAATGTTTTGGGAATTATGTCGTTTTTGATTTGCGATGAATTTGTTTTGACTTTTTTACAAACTTTGTATTTTTAAAATATTTTCATTTTCGCCAACAATCCAAAGAATGTCGTTTTTTTCTAAAATTAACTCTAAATCCGGCTCGGTCATTGAAGAATTATCTCTTTCAACGCCAATTAAAAGACAATTAAAATTATCTTGAATACCTGATTCTCGAACAGTTTTACCTATTAAATATGAATTTTCATAAATTTCAATTTGTTTCATTACAATTTCCGGAGCATTTTCAACTTTTTCTTTTTGTAAGAATTTTTGCCGTTTATCTTCTAATCTTTGTTGAAATAATTCCATTTGCATATCTGTACCCAAAACAATAATATGGTCGTTTGGATATATTCGCTCATCACCTTTTGGAATATTTATTTTATATTCTCCTCGTACAATTGTTACAATATGAACTCCGAAAAATTGACGGAATTTTAACTCTTTTAATGATTTTCCAATAATAGAATAATATGGTAATATTATAAAATCTGCCATGTGTAAATCTCTATCCATAACATGATTTTTAAAACCTGCTGAGACCGGAGATTTTGATTCAATATAATTTTCTTTTTCATTTAGATTTAATTTGAAACGTTCTGTGATTTTTCTGGAAAATGTTCGTAAATGTTTTGATAATATTAAAACTATTAATAAAACTATTGTTATAGCAATAAGTATGACAATTTTTTTTTGAAACAAAGAAAATAAAACAAATAATATTAAACCTCCGCACATCAGCGTTCTAATAATAATAGTGAAAATGATCGGCCCTCTATTTATTTTTGCAGCTTTCCATAATTTTACAAATTCAACCGAATGTTCATTTGTGAATAAAATATTTCGCATTAAAGGAGCAAGAACTATAAAAATAATTACTGTACATAAAACTAAACCCCACATTCCGGGAATCCATTCTAAGACAAAAGGAGTTCCATAATGCAAAGCAAAGTAAACAAAGATGATACTTATAAAATAATAACTTAAAACAGTAATTATCATATTCTTCAATAATTTTTTCCACAAACTGTCTTCACTTACAGGACGAGAACCGCTTGCGTCTTTATTAAGAAATTTTTGCCATTTTTGAGGTAAGTGTTTTTCTAAAAAACTATTCGTAGGGTTAGCTAATTTTATCAAATATGGAGTTAGCGAACTTGTTAATATAGAAACAGATACAATTATTTGGTACAAAGATTTATCCATTACACCATAAGTTATTCCTAATCCTGCAATAATATAAGAAAATTCGCCTATTTGAGTTAGTGAAAAACCTGCAAAAATCGAAGTTTTAAGATTTTGTCCTGAAAGTAAAACGCCTGCTGTTGCAAAAATAACCCGTCCGGAAACTACTACTAAACTTATAATTAAAATTGGAACAATTAAATTTCCCAAATTTGTTACGTGAATCATTAATCCTACTGAAACAAAAAAAATCACACCAAAGAAATTTTTTATTGGCAAAATTAATCGTTCAATACGTTCTGCATCAATTGTTTCTGCCAAAATTGACCCCATAATAAACGCTCCCAAAGCTGATGAAAACCCCATAAATGTAGCCAAATAAACCATTCCGAGACAACAAGCTATAGAAATAATTAAAAGTAATTCATCATTTAAAAAACGTTTTGCTTTTCGTAATAATGTTGGAAAAAGATATGTTCCAAAAATAAACCAGAAAAGTAAAAAAGCTACTAATTTACACATACTAATAATTAAAGTCATACCTTCAAATTTATTAGCTGTGGCAATTGTTGAAAGTAAAACCATCAACAAGACTGCTACTAAATCTTCGATTATTAACATCCCTAAAACTATTCCTGCAAAATGTTTATTTGTGAGTTTTAAATCTTCAAATACTTTAATAATAATCATTGTTGAAGACATACACAGCATACCTCCAAGAAACAAACTTGCCATATTTGTCCAGCCAAACAAAATTCCTGTGATATAGCCTAGCCCAATCATACAAACAACGCTAAATAAAGCCGCAATAAGTATAGTTAAACCTACTTTAAATAATTTTTTAAAACTAAATTCAAGCCCTAAACCAAATAAAAGGAAAATAATTCCTATCTCTGCCCATGTTTCAATTTCTTCATATCCTACTGATTCTTCAGTTATAAAAAAAGATAATATTATTCCGGAAATAATATACGCTAAAACTACAGGCTGTTTTAAGAATTTAAACAGAATAGAAACACCTGCGACAACGGCTAATATTAATGCTAAATTTTGTATAAATGGAGGTAATTCTGACATTATTTTATTTTTTGCGAATATACAAAAATTATTCCTATTTTCAAAATTTATGTTGATTTTTTTTGACAAATTGATTTTTTTTGTCCACTAATTACACGACTTTTGCTAAAAACCTTGTTGTTTATAAAGACGGATTACAAACGGCAAAACCTTTGCAATAGCAATCATTAGAATAATTACATTCGGATTGCAAATCCGAATGCAGGTGAAATAAATTAGTTTATAGGATTTTTGCCGTAATTAAACATAAAATTTTGGCATTGCTAATTATGTTCCATTCCGATGATGCATTAACAAAAGGATATAATGTCAGAATTACCTCTTTCCTGGAATAGCATTTTGATTTTCTTCTCAATCTTACCAAAAAGTGCCTGACAAAACTATTATATCCATCAACGGTAATTGTTTTTACTTTCGTTTAAATATGCTTTTCCTTAGGAATAATGTACTCATACAGTTTCCAATAATCACTTGCTATATATCTCATTTCAGGCTGTCTTATCGTTTCTCAAAATTATGCTGCCGTTTCGTTACTCTTGTTGTCAATAACGAATTTGATGAATCTTTTTCCATATCTATCAACAGCAATCCATATCCGGCAGTAGTTTTTTTGAACTAACGCAAGAGTGTATTTCATCCGCTTCAACCACCTCTATTTCTTGGCTTTCTGAACTCAATTCTTGATTATCTTTGCCAAAACTACAAATCCTATTCAAAACAGGTATTTATACATGTTATTGTTGAAAAATATTGTTTAATATTACCTACTGTGATAACAATTTGGTATTAAATTTTCTCTCCCAACTACGACCCAGAAGAGGGGCGAATGTAAGTCAATAATCTAAAATCATGGATACTTGTTGCATCAGCGTATTTATACCCAAGTTTACCGTTTTTTTCAAAATGTCCCATGCCTTTTAAATTAGAATTATTATAACAATCGTCTTCAATAAATTTTGAGGCTGTCAGGTGAATTTCTGAAAAACCGATTTTTATAAGTGAGTAAATATTTTTTAAATTTATTCCGCCACCCGGCATTATTGTAATTTTGTCGCCAAATAAACTTTGAATTTGGGTTAAATTCTCAAGTCCTTTACTTATTGAGGAATAATTCCCGGAAGTTAAAATTCGTTTTACTCCCAAATTAATTAATGTTTCAATATTTTTAATATAATCAAAAGAATTATCTATTGCCCTATGAAAAGTAAATTCTATCGGATAGGATTTTTCTAATAATATTTTTGTGCGTTCGATATCAACACGACCGTTTTTTAATAATATTCCACTTACTATTCCGTTAACTTTCATTTCTTTACAAAATTCAATATCGGATAATATTATTTCAAATTCTTCTTCTGAATAACAAAAATTTCCCGGACGCGGACGTATTAATACATTAATAGGGATATTGAGTATTTCTTTTACTTTTTTTACAATTCCATGTGATGGTGTTACTCCGCCGGTATTGATAGCACTACATAATTCTATTCTGTCGGCGCCTCCAATTTTTGCATTTCTCGCAGATGCAATACTATCGCAACAAATTTCTATTTTCATTCTTTTTTATTTATGCAAAAATAATATTTTCCCTTAAATCTGCAAAAAAATCACAACTATTTAATATTAGCTTGTTACGATTCTTTGTAATTTTAAGATTTCCCTCGAAACGCATTGAGACACATGTCTGTATTTGTTTTGTTGCCTGCAAAGTATATAAAGAACTTGAAAGAATACTGAAAATCAATGGCATAAATATGAGTGTTAATAAAGTTTTAGATATTGCTAAAACTATAACTACATTGAAAATCAAGTTGCCGATTAGCAATGATATGATGACAAAAACGATATTGCAACCACTAAACATAAATCTATTGCTATACTTTTTGACATAGTATCAATAAAAGAAAGTGGCGATACAAGTCAAGCCCAAGGCGTATTACATATTTTATTAGAGGAGAAAAATATTTTACCCTCAGGCTACGATGCAACAGATTACGAATCGAAAGTTTTTTATGAAAGTTCGGAGATACAAGATTTTCCAATAAGAGGGAAGAAAGTTTTATTGAAGCTACGTCGCCGCCGTTGGCGAGACAAAGCAACAAAAAGCAAAGAAATACGGAACGATTTTTCATTCATATCAGAAGGTTGGAAAGCAACCTAAGAATTGGCAATTTTTTTAAAGAAAATTTAACTTATTTCTATACGGTTGCTAACTCTGTCAAAAATCATCTTGAAACTATTTTAAACTTTTTTCATAATAGACTTACTAATGCTAATGCAGAATCTTTTAATGCTAAAATAAAACTCTTCAGGGCTAATTTAAGAGGT
>JAITXI010000235.1 GCA_031284905.1 Bacteroidales bacterium | reverse complement strand
AGAGTGTTGCCGGCGCGGTGGTCTGACAGTGATGATGTGTCGATGTTTCAGGCGGATATTATGGTGACGGGGAATGATGATATCGGGATTGTCAGCCGGATATCCGACGTGATCTCCCGTGAGATGAAGCTGCCGATGCGTTCCATCAATGTGAAAACCAACGATGGACTTTTTGAGGCGGGCATTACTGTCTTTGTGTCCGATTTGTCGAAATTGGAGGGGCTGATGCAGCAATTACGGAAGGTGAAGGGGGTGAAAAATGTTTCCCGCGGCCTTGCCGGTTAGTGATTCTCTGAGTATATTTGGTGTCTAAAGGTTGTGTGTTATGGATGTGCGGAAGATGTTATTGTTTGGGTGCTTGTTGGCCGGCATTTCGGCGTCGCCGACGTTCGCTCAGGAGCGGCCGGATTCGGCGGTTGGAAGATTTTTCTCGTTACCTCCGGTGGAGACTAGTATTTCAACCGGCATGTCTTATTCGTCGCGTCTGGGTTCTGCGTATTTTGTGGAACCTTCGTTCAGTAAACAGGTCACCCCAAAACTCCGGCTGAATTTCGGGGCGCGTTATACGCGGTTCAATTTAAAGCCGTTGGAGTTTGAAGTTCGCCGGAACGCCGCAGAGACGTCTTCGGTTCGCGTGTGGGTGGACGGAGAATATAAAATCAATGATAAATGGTATGTCTCGGCATACGCTATGAAGGATATCGGCGGCGGAATAGCCGGCCTCAGTCCTTTTTACTATCCCACAGAGGCATACGGCGTGGCGGTGGATTATATTCCGTCGGAAACCGTCCGGTTCCGGGCAGAATTTAATTTTTCCCGCGGCTACGGAGGTTCGTGGTATGATCCGTGGAATTCGTGGAGTAATCCATGGGGTTATGCTATGTCCGGCGCGATGGGACACTATCGTTCTGCCCCATCGTGGTGGATGATGCACTATTAGATGATAAAAACACTCATATATTAAACATGGAACAAATTCTCGTTCTAACGATTTCAGAATAGATTCTTTGGTAAAAACAGGGACAGCTTCCGATGAAGATTATTTTTTGAAGACCTATAAAGACGGTAAAACAAAATATGATGGTTTTGGTTATGACAGGGGGCATTTAGCTCCTTCGGCAGATTTTAAATGGTCTGCGGAAGCATTATCCGAATCATATTTTTATTCAAATATGACCCCACAACTTCCGGATTTTAATCGAAAATATTGGGCTGAAGTTGAAAGTTTTTGTAGAGATTTTGTTGTTAATAATGAACAAAAAGTTTTTATTGTAACAGCTCCGGTTATTACCGACACGATGTCTGTTCAAGAAAGAAGTATTCATAAAATTGGAATTCCTTTCTATCATTATAAAATAATGGTTGATTATGATAAAAAAAATGGGATAGCATTTTTAATGCCTCAAATAAATATTGGCTATCCAATTGAATCTTACGTAGTTACAATTGATTCTATTGAAAAATTAACAGGAATAAATTTTTTTCCAAAACTTTCTGTTGAAGATGAGAAAAAAATAGAATCAACGGCTGACATTTCTTTATGGCGCTCCGGAAAAAATAAAAATGATGTTGCTCCAATTCTTAATAACCAATTACCTAAAAACTATTATAATACTATTGAAGCTAAACAATTTTGCGATTATCCCAAAGAAGTAACAATTTGTGGTAAAGTTGTTAGCATCACAAAATCTAAAAAAGGACATATTTTTATAAATTTAGATAAAAGTTTTCCGAAACAAATTTTTTCGATTACAATATGGAACGCAAATTTGCCAAATTTCAGTTATGAACCGGAAATATTTTTACAAGATAAAAAAATATGTGTAAAAGGCAAAATCGTTGATTATCAAGGAACTCCATGTGTATATCCTGAAAATGAAAAATTTATTGAAGTAGAATAGGATTTTGGGTTAAGTGAAAAATAGCCATGAATACACAAATGGAAACCAATAATTATGTGGCTAAAAAATATTTATGCATTAGTATCAACTCTCATTCCCCAAAAAAAACTCCGCTTTCTCAATAAATTCTCTATCAATTTGCAAAATTTCTGCTATCTTTAAAGCATCGTTTGGAACATCATTTTTATCTGCTTTTATTAACGAATAATCCATATAATCATTAATGTTTTCTAAGCATACATCCTTTTGATTATCAATCATTAATCCTTTAACTCTTAATTTTTTTATATTTTCATATTCAATATTATAATGCGTTGTAATTAAAGAACTCACATGAAATTTTTTCATTATTTCTATAAAAGATTTAACAATTGCTTTACCTTCATTTGGATTTGTAGTTCTTGCGAGTTCATCTATTAAAGCAAAAACTTTATATTTATTTCGTACAGTTTTTATTATTTCGTTAATATTCAAAATTTCTATTGCAAACGAAGATAATCCGTTTATTTCAGATTGACTATCTCCAATATTTATAAAAATTTCATCAAAGAGTTGTAAATAAGCCTGCTCTGCCGGTATTGAAAATCCAAATTGAAACAAAAGTTGAATCAAAGAAACAGTTTTAAGAATTACAGTTTTTCCCGACATATTTGCACCTGTTATTAAAACCGGTTCATTTGCAAATTCTAAGTCAATTTTTTGGAATTTTTTATTTTTTTCTTCTAAAATATTGTCTATTAATGGATTCCACATTCTAATAATTTTTGTAGTTTTCTCATTAATTAAAGGTAATGTGAAATGATTTTTTATAGTAAAAACAGCTTTTGCTAATAACAGATCAAAATAGGCTAATTGATTTATATTTTCTTGAATCTGTATTGTAAAACTTTGTAATTCTAACGATAATTTTTGCCTAATTTCATCTTCAATTGCAACAGATTTTAATTTTAACGAAACAATTTCATCATTTTCTGTAGTTCCTAAACTATTTATTTTTTTTCTCAATGATTCTAATTCCGAATTATATTTAGAATAAATATAAAACGAAATTATTTTTGTATTTTCAGGGTCTAAAAGTTTAACTGCAGAATTTAAATTATTAATTATAAGGGTATTATATTTATTTTGTGTGAGGATTTCAAAAATTTGATTGGAAATAATTGAAAATTTTTTAATTTCAAAAAATTCAATATCATCAAGAACGTTGTTATTTTTTAAATTTGATATAGTTATTTGAATATCATTTATTTGTGAAAGTAAATTTTGAATTTCATGAATTTTTTTATTATCTAAATTTTCAATAAAAGAAATTGTTGATTGTAAATTTTTAATTTCATGTAATAATAAATTTTTATCATTAATAAATTCTTGATTTAATAAAAATTTCCGACCGGCAGAAGACTGAATTTCAAGATTTTCATAAATAAATTTCAATCCCAAAATTTCGTTTATATATTTTTTAAATTGTTTCATTCTTATTTATTTTATTTTTTTGGGATACGTTACTTGCTACATATTTACATTTTTTCTGTTTACGTTCGTCCGTTCATTCATCTATCTTGGTTCTGTAATCTTGGTTCTTTTCAATTCCAATCTCTTTCGCTTTAATAATCATATAATCAAAAGCTTCTGCATAATCATTTTTAATAATTCCATCTAAAATTGCGTCTTTAATTGCATTTTTAATAATACCAACATTTTCGGAAGGTTCAATATTAAAATAATTCATAATTTCTAAGCCATCAACAGGTGGTTGAAAATTTCTTAAAGAATCTCTTTCTTCAACTTCAACAATTTTTTTTCGCACAAGTTCAAAATTTTCCAAAAATTGAGATACTTTTCTATCATTTTTTGAAGTTATATCAGCTTCACAAAGTAACATCAAATCTTCAATATCTTCACCGGCATCAACTATTAATCTTCTAATTGCCGAATCAGTTACAATTTCTTCCACTAAAGCAATGGGACGCATGTGTAAATCAACTAATTTCTGCACATATTTCATTTTTTCATTCAAAGGAAGTTTGAATTTTTCAAAAATTTTAGGTACCATTTTTGCCCCATAAAAATTATGAGAATGAAATGTCCAGCCAATGCCTTCAACAAATTTTTTAGATTTTGGTTTTGCAATATCATGCAATAAAGCAGCCCAACGCAACCATAAATTATCCGACTTTTTTGAAACATTATCAACAACTTGTATTGTATGATAAAAATTATCTTTATGGGCAATATTATTTATTGTTTCAATTCCTTGTAAATTATAAAGTTCAGGAAAAATAATTTTCAGAAGTCCTGATTTATTCAATAATTCAAAACCAATTGATGGTTTATCGGACAATAGAATTTTATTAATTTCCGTATGAATTCGTTCTGCTGTAATAATATTTATTCTTTTGGCATTTTTAGAAATTGCTTCAAAACACTCGCTTTCAATTTTAAAATTCAATTGACATGCAAAACGTATCGCTCGCATCATTCGTAAAGGATCGTCAGAAAATGTAATTTCAGGATTTGTCGGAGTTTTAATTATTTTATTTTGCAAATCTTTAATTCCATCAAATTTATCAATTATTTGTCCGTAATTTTCTTTGTTTAAACTAATTGCGATTGTATTAATTGTAAAATCTCGTCTCAATTGGTCATCTTCTATACTGCCTTTTTCAATAATAGGATTTCTCGTATTTTCATCAATATACGATTCCTTTCGTGCTCCAACAAATTCAACTTCAATATTATCATATACAAACATTGCTGTCCCATAAGTTTTGTAAATATTGATTTTCCTGATTTTTAATTTTCTTGCTAATTGTTCTGCAAATTCAACGCCATCGCCATCTATTACAATATCTATATCTTTCTTAAAAGGTCTTTCTAAAAGTATATCTCTTACATAACCACCTATTACAAAAGCTGATACATTTTTGTTTTCCGCAAATTCAAAAATCTTTTCAAAAATTTTTGGTCGTAAATATTCTTTTTTTATCAATGGTTCCAATATTGAATTATATTTAGAAATTTGGATTTAATTTTGCAGTTAGATAGTAATCTTCAATTATTTTTACTGCTTCTTCGGGAGAATCAACAATATTTATTAATTCAAAATCTTTTTCAGCAATATTATGTTCTTTTTCAAACATAAATTCTTTTATCCATTTAAAAAGTCCTTCCCAATATTCAGTTCCCATTAAAATTATAGGAAAACGTTTTGATTTATGTGTTTGAATCAGAGTAATAGCCTCAAATAATTCGTCAAAAGTTCCGAATCCACCCGGAAATACTATAAATCCTTGGGAATATTTCATAAACATTAATTTGCGAACAAAAAAGTAGTCGAAAGTTATCACTTTATCATGGTCAATATACATATTCGCATGTTGTTCAAATTCCAATTTTATATTACAACCGACTGATTTTCCTCGCCCTAATTCACTTGCACCTTTATTTGCTGCTTCCATAATTCCCGGACCACCACCGGTAATTACACCAAAACCACAATTTGTTAATAATTTTCCGGTTTCAGCTGCTAATTGATAATATTTATTATCTTCTTTTGTACGTGCTGAACCAAAAACCGACACACAAGGACCTATTTTTGCCATATTTTCAAATCCGGTTACTAATTCTCCCATTATTTTGAAAATACTCCACGAATCATTAGATTTTATTTCTGTCCATGTTTTTTTTTCTTTTTCAATTTTTTCTATAGTTTCTATAATATCATTATTTAGGTCTATCATTTTTTTATATTTTTGATTTAAGAATACAAAGATAATATTATTTTTTGATTTACGATTTATGATTTTTGGCTTAAAAAATTTAAATCCATATAAAATGCTGTACGAATCATCAAAAATAAATTTATGTTACGGAGAATGACACAATAAAATAAACTTATGATAATCGGAAAGTTTTGACTATTTGTTTTATTAATTATGTAAAACATTTGTATCGTAACATTTTGTTTTTTTATTTTGTAATACGATATTACTTATTTTTAGTAGATTATTCAAATAAAATGTTACTTTTCTACCTAATATAAATTTTTATCCGTCTGTGTGTAAATTGAAAATTATTTTAATGTATATTTGTGAAAAATTTTGTTTAATTTTGTAGTTGAAAGTTATTTTATAAAATTATGAAAAAATATAACCAAATTATGAAAATTAGCTATTCAAATTTTTTTCTGAAATTTTTTTTAATTTTAATTTTTTTCTTTAAAACTAATTTGTTTTTTGCTCAAATTGCGAATAATAAAATTGATGTTAAAGAATATATTATTACGTTAGATTTTACAAATATGCAAAATGAATTAATTCGTGGAAATACTAATATTCTACTTTCTCCAACTGAAAATAATTTGTCAAATTTTGGATTAGAATTATTACATCTTCAAATAGATTCAATCACTTTAAATGGAAATATGGCAAATTTTTCCTATAATGATACAATTCTAAATTTTCAATTATCTGAAAATTTTAATATAGGTGACGAAATGTCAGTTTTTGTTTATTATCACGGACATCCAATTCGTGGAGAAGGAAATTTTGGAGGATTTTATTTTTCAGGAAATTATGCTTTCAATATGGGCGTTTCTCTTAACGATATTCCTCATAATTTTGGAAAAGTTTGGTTTCCTTGTAACGATAATTTTACAGATAGAGCAAAATATCATTTTTTTATTACAACAACATCAACAAATACAGCTGTTTGTAATGGCGAATTGTTGAATACTTTTGAAACAGATACTTCTAAAACTTACGAATGGCAATTAAACGAAGAAATTCCAACTTATTTGGCTTCTGTAGCTGTAAGTAATTTTAGTTGCTATACTTCAGAATATGAAGGAATTATGAGAAATATTCCAATTAATATTTATAAAACAAATATTTCAAATGTTGCCGGTACATTTGTAAACTTAAATTCTGCTATTTCGATTTTTGAAAATCTTTTTGGTGAATATCGTTGGAATAGAGTTGGGTATGTAGCCGTTCCTTTCAATGCAGGAGCTATGGAACATGCAACAAATATCGCTATTGGAAACGATTATGTAACAGGAACAACAACCTATGAGACTGTGTTTTATCACGAATTGGCTCATCATTGGTTTGGCGATTTAATTACATGTTCTTCTGCCGAAGATATGTGGATAAACGAAGGCATTTCAAGCTATTGTGAAACTTTATTTACTGAATTTCATTATGGAAAAAATGCCGGAAAAAATTATCGTCGTTCTTCTCACTTGAAAGTTATTAAAAATCTTAGTTTTATTGATGGAGCTTTTTTACCTATTTCTCCAATGCCGGTAAATTTAACTTATTCAAATACAATTTATGATAAAGGAGCAAGTGTTGCTCATGCTTTGAGAGGATATTTGGGCGATACTTTATTTTTTGGCGGAATGAAAGAATTTTTATCTCAAAATGCTTTTAAAGATATAACTTCTTACGATTTGAGAGATTTCCTTTCAACTTATTCAGGAATTAATTTAACAAATTTTTTTAACGATTGGGTTTTTACAGGTGGATTTGTTCATTATGCAATTGATTCTGTTACTCCACAGATGAATATTTCAGAAATAGCTTCTTATAAAGTAAATATTCGTCAAAAACTAAGAGGTAGAGAGCTTTTCGCTAATTCAAATCGAGTTGAACTAACTTTTATGGATGCAGGAATGAATACTCAAACAAGAATTATGGAATTTGATGGCGAATATGGTGAAGAAATTTTCAATTTTACAGGATTCTTTCCTATTTTGGTTTTGTGTGATTTAAACGAAAAATTATCTGATGCAACAACCGATTGTTATAATATTATTCATTCAACAGGAAATGTATCCTTCCCAAATACTTATACAAGTAATGTTAATGTAACAAATATTAATTCGACAGATTCTGCGTTTTTGAGAATTACCCATAATTTAGTTCCTCCTGATGATTTTAAAAGTCCGGTTTCGGATTTAGTTTTAATAAAAAGTCGTTATTGGTTGATAGAAGGATTATTTCCTAATAATTTTAAAACAAGTGCATTCTTTACTTATAATACTTCTTCAAGCGAACATTTGGATTATGGATTTATTAATAATAGTTTAGATTCGTTAGTTCTTTTATATAGAGCAAATAAATCGGAAAATTGGACAATTGAACCGGCAGTTCATTCTTCGAGTTTAAAAAGATTTATGGTTGATTCTCTAAAAATTGGAGAATATGCTTTAGGAATTTACGATTGGAATAATTTTATTCATAATTCGTTATATGAGAATAATGATAAAATTTTAATTTTCCCAAATCCTGCCAATAATGAAGTTAATATTATTTATAAAGAATCTGCCAATTATTATGTTGAAATAATAGATTCAGCTTCAAAAATTATTTCACTAACAAATTCTATTAATACTACTTGTAGAATTAATACGGAAAAATTGAAAAATGGAGTCTATTTTATTAAAATAACAGACAAAACACAGGGTAAAACTATTATTGAAAAATTAATAATTGAAAAATAATAGAATTCAAATAATTAACATAATAGCTCTCTAATTTTGGCAGAGTTAGGATTTAGTAATACGGTTTAGGATAATTCACAACTTCCTATCAATTCAAATTCGTTAGTTTCAATAATTTTAACTTGATAAAAATTACCAATTAAAAGTGGTTTTTGTGAAAAGATCAGCACTTCATTATCAACATCAGGTGAATCGTATTCAGTTCTTCCGATATAATTTTCATCATCAGTTTTAGAGTCAATAATTACTTTGTATGTTTTCCCTATTTTTTGTTGATTTAATTTAAAAGAAATATCACTTTGCAATTCCATAATTTTTTTCTCACGACTATTTTTTACTCTTGCTGAAATCAAATCATGATAATTTTTTTGAGAAGCAGTTCCTTCTTCTTCCGAATAAGTGAAAACTCCTAATCTATCAAATTTTTGTATTTTTACAAAATCTAAAAGTTCGTTGAAATCGTTATTCTCTTCTTCCGGATGCCCAAGTAGAAAAGTTGTTCGTATCGCAGCTTTCGGAATTTCTTTTCGTATTTTTTCAAGTAAATTTATTGTTTGTTCTTTTGTTCCGCCACGATTCATTGCTTTAAGAACTTTATTAGAAATATGTTGCAACGGAATATCAATATATTTACAAACTTTAGGATTTTCTTTTATAATTGAAATTAATTTTTCAGGAAATAAAAACGGATATAAATAATGCAATCTAATCCATTCAATACCAGATATTTGTGATAATTTTTCAATTAAATCAGGTAATAAAAATTGTTTTTCAATATCAAAACCATAATAACAAATATCTTGTGCAATTAAAATTATTTCTTTTACACCATTTTTTGCAAGAAAATTAGCTTCTTCAAGAATTTCATTTTCCGGTCGTGATATATATTTTCCTTTAATTAAAGGAATTGCACAAAAAGAACAATTTCTCGAACATCCTTCTGCAATTTTTAAATATGCAAAATGTTTTTGATTTTCAAAAATTCTTTCATATTTATTATTTTTTTTATTGATATTCAATGATTTTAAAATTTCGTCTGCATTATAATTGCCAAGAAATATATCAACTTCAGGGAGTTCGGTTTTTAATGAATCCATAAATCTTTCTGCCAGACAACCAAAAACGATTATTTTTCTTAGCTGCTTATTTTTCTTTGCATTTATTAAAAATAAAATCGCATTTATTGATTGCTCTTTTGCTGCATCAATGAATCCACAAGTATTCACTATTGCAATATCGAAATCTAAATTTTCTGAATTATGAACAATTTCAAATCCGTTATTCTTTAATTTTGCAGCCAATTGTTCTGAATCTACTGTGTTTTTTGAACACCCAAGAGTTATTATGTTGATTTTCATTTTTTTTAATTATTTCTCCTACTTAAGGTTTCTGTAAAAATATTTTGTGGAAATCATAATATCGTCAACTAATTACGGATATTAATCGATTGCAAAGTCCTACCATCAAGCAAATTAATTCCTGAATGTAAAATTTTTTTATTACTTGAGTCGCACATATTTTAAACTTATGTTATATTTAAGAACTACCAATCTAAATCCGGCATATAATCGTTACTCATAACTTTCATCTCTATACGTCTGTTTTGCTGATTAGCAACTATTTGTTGTTCAGGTTCCAAAGTATTTATAAAACTTTCCGATAAAACTGTTCCTTTCGGAAGAAATGGATATTTAATGTTCGGAGTTGAAATTACTTTAGGTTTTGATTCGCCATAACCGACAGCTATTAACCTGCCATTAGGAATTCCTTTTGTTTTAAAATAATTAACAACAGAATTTGCTCTTCGCTGACTTAATTCAAGATTTGCTTCATCTGAGCCAATCATATCTGTATGTGCCGACATTTCAATAACTATGTATGGATTATCGTTCATTATTTTCACGATACTATCAAGAACATATTTAGATGGCTCTGTTAAATCCCAACGACCAAATTCAAATTCAATATTTGGGATTTCAAAGGTTTTGTTAAAAGATTCGAGTAAAATATCGTATTGAAAAGAATGGCTATATTCTAAGTTTGAAGTCGAAAATCTTGATTTTCCATTGAAATATCCACTTTTTGTAACTACAAAAACATAATCAGTATTATGCTTTAATTTAAAATTATAATTTGCTTTTTTATTAGCAAGGAGAATTGTATCTCTGAAAGTAGAGCCATCGCTACCATACAGAACTACAAGCGCACTATCAATAATATGATTATTATCTTTGTCTTTTACAGAACCGGTCAAATTAAATTCTATCGGAATAAGTTCAAAATAATAAATATCATTTCCTTTTGAACCTTTTCTATCGGAAGAAAAATAGCCTTTTTCTTGTTTGGCATAATAATAAATTCCATAATCGTTTCCATGACTATTAAAAGGAGTTTTCATATTTTCAGAAGTCCATTTTCCGTTATCATCTTTAGTAGCTTTGAAAATATCTAATCCTCCCATAGATGGTGGTTTATCGCTTGAATAATAGAGAGTTCCATCTTCACGCATAAATGGGAAAAGCTCATCTCCTTTTGAATTAATATTTTGCCCCATATTTTTGGGTTTAGACCAATTTTCTCCTTCTTTTTGGGAGTACCAAATATCAGCACCTCCAAAACCTCCATCAAGACGAGCAGAGAAATAGATAGTCGAACCGTCATGCGACATAGCAGGATGTCCTATAGAAAGCGAGTCGCCTGTAATTTCTAATCGTTGAGCATTCATCCAAACTCCTTCAATTTTTGATGCTTCATAAATCTGACAACCCATTTCTTTCCCTTTTTCGATAACACAACGCGTAAAATAGAAATTCTTTCCATTGTTTCCAATTAATGGAGTGCCATCGTCAAAGATTGTATTTATAGAATCTAATGATTCCGGCGTTGACCATTTGTTTTTCTTGTCGAATTTTGTAACAAAAATATCCGCTAATTTTTCACCTGTAATTTTACTCTTTTTCCCTTTAGCTTCCTTTCTTACAGAAGTAAAATAAATATGGTCATAACCGTCTTTTTCATCAACAAAAGGACAAAAATCGTCATCACGAGAATTTAATTGTTTTGCCGGTTCAACTTTATATTTTATTTTTTCTGACTCCCATGCTACTACAGCATTAGCCGTATTATATCCATCTTTGGCAACTGAATCATTTGGATATTTTTCGAGCAAATCTGTGTAAACTTTCAACGCTTCTTCAAAATTTCCTTCAATAATATCAATTTCGCCGATACGCAAAGAAGCAAAATATTCTAATTCTCTGTCTTTTACGCATTTTCGATAATTAGTTTTTGCTTTTTTATAATCAAAAATTTGATAATAAGCCTCTCCCATTTTGAAATAAACCTCATTTTTTAATTTTTTATTTTTTATCTTTCTTTGGAGAGAATTATATGCTTGAGCTGCTCTATAATATTCACCCATTTCGTATATCTTATCAGCACGTTTAATTCTTTTTTCATCTTTAGATTGAGAAAAAACGTAACAATCAGATATTAAAAATAAAAAAATTATTATTAAAGTTGTTTTAAATTTCATTCAGTAATTACTTTTTAAATAACGAATGAAAATTTTTATTATTATAACTGCATAAAAAAAAATTGATTTGCGATTAATATATTGGCGAATGGGCGGAACAGTAACTCCTTTGGAGTTATATGTTTGGGAAAAAATATCATCTCCAAACTACGACCCCGAAGTGGGTCGAATGGTGAAAAGAGAGCCAAGAACCAAGACATGAGAACGAGACGAATTGAAAATTGAAAATTGAAAATTGAAAATGGAGAAAAGGCAAAGGGACAAAATGGTCTCATATCTCAATGCTATCAATTTTCAATTCTCAATTCTCAATTTAATGAACGGCAAAGCCATCGCTGAAAGCAACCCCTCGTGGAACGAAACGTAACAATCATAAATCATTTTTTTATTTTACAGAAATGTGTTAACTTTGAAAAAAATTTTTATGGCAAATAGAAGAGATTTAAAAAAAGAAATAAATTTATTACATTATGAAGTAATTACTGATTGTATAGCATATCTTGATGTAAATCAAAAACAAGATGATAGCAAAGTTGAAACAATAATTAATAAGATGATGGACGCTCGTGAAAGAATTTTTGCAGAAATAAATAAACCAACTTCAAAAATGAGCAAAAAAGATGTTAGAACAAGATATTATCAAATAATTAATGAAGTTAAAGAATCAACTGACGGTTTATACGAAATATTAAGTACTTTGCCAAGAGATTAATGCAAAAAATAATTGTCATTCCTGAAATCGGGAATGTTGTTATAAAAAAAAATCCTAATAATAAAAAAATCAGGTTGTCTATAAATGAAAAACGAGGTGTGGTTGTTACTATTCCTCTTTTTTGTAAATATGAAGAAGCTGAAAAATTTGTTTATAAAAACATTGAATGGTTGAAAATGCAACAAGTAGCTATCAATGTTAAAAAAAACAATACAGCTATTTTTACACCGGCTACTATTATCTATACGCGTAAGTTTGAAATTAAATTTGTTGCTTCAATAACAGTGAAGTTTTTTACATTAAATTTTGGTTTTTCATCTGTGAAAATTAATTATAACATGTTTGCTGTAAATTTTGAAAAAGAAAATGTCCAAAAAATAATTGCAAAGATTATTTCGGATATTTTTCAAAAAGAAGCAAGAGAGTATGTAATTCCGCGTATAAAAAAAATTTCAGAAGTATTAAATTTACCGTATAATAAATGTACAATTGGAACGGCAAAAACACGTTGGGGAACTTGTGATAGTAAAAATAATATTATTCTTTCTTCTTCTTTAATGATGTTACCCGATAATTTAATTGATTTTATAATAATCCACGAATTATGCCATACAAAACATAAAAATCATAGTCAAGATTTTCATAAGTTAGTAAATTTATGTACTGATGGAAAAGAGACGAAATTTCAGAATGCGATAAAAACATATTCAACCAAGATAAAACCCGGAGATTATAGATATAACATAGATAGCAATTGCTTATAGTTTTTCAACATATTAAAATGTTGAAGATAGTTTAGCATTAAAATCAGTTTGAAATAACTAAAATTTCTTCAAAACCAAACATTCTCCATCAAAGACAGAATAAGTGAAATTTTCGAGCCAGTCGCCTGTGTTTGTAAAAACGCAATCTTTTTCTAATTTTATTTGAAGTGGTCTGTGGCTATGTCCAAAAACAAAAAAGTCAATATGTTGTTTCTTCAATTCTTCTCTTGCAAATTTCACTAAATTTTCTTTTTCGATATCAAAATTTTTCGATATTTTGTGTTTTTTTCTGCTATTTCTTGACCAAGTATTTGCTATTCTGAAAGAAATTGAAGGATGAATAGTCTTGAAAAGAAATTGACAAATTTTTGAAGCGAAAAAAACTTTTAACAAATTATATTTTTTGTCATAATTTCCTAATCCGTCTCCATGACCGATAAAAAAAACTTTTCCGAAAATTTCTCTTGTTACAGGTTTTCTGAATAAATTTAGTTGACAAATTTCAGGTAGGTAATCGAAAATCCACATATCGTGATTACCTGTGAAAAAATTTATTATAATTCCACTGTCGGATAATTCTCTGATTTTTGTCAGAAATCTAACGAAATTTCTTGGAACTAAATATTTATATTCAAACCAAAAATCAAAAATATCTCCCAAAAAATTTATTTCAAAAGCATCGTTTTTTATCTCATCAAGCCACTTAATTAACATATTTTCACGCATTAAGGAGGTTTTTTCAGAATCTACTCCCAAATGCACATCAGAAATAAAATATATTTTTTTTTCAGTTTTCAATATAATATGTAAGGTTTTTTTCGATATTTTAATAAATTTAATTTTTCCAAAGATAATGTAAATCTAACTTTTTGCAAATAGTTTTTTGTATAAAAATCTTTATTATTTTTCCAAATTTCAGGAGTACCGAAAAGAGGAAAGAAAATTTCAATTACGTTTTTCAGGAAACTTAATTTTATTCCGCCTTCGTAATATACTTTTATTTTGGTGTCAGGACTCATTCCAACATTAAAAAAAATATCAACTGTTTTAAAAAAAGTATTTGCGTCAAAATTAAGTCCAAGCATCCACTTGTTTGATTGCCCGACAGGTGAAAATAAAGCAAAACCACCGTCATTTCTAACAAATTGATGAGAAAAAAACGATTCTGGATTTATCCGAATATCATCATTTCTCCCAAGATATAGATTATCGTATAAATAGTCTTCACTGCCAATATTCCCGGAAAGTTTGAAATTATATTTTCCGTCATTTGTTTTATTTCGCAAAAATATTCCACCAAAAAGACGAATATTAATTCCTCTATCTTTATAATTATAATGAAAAGTATTAGTTATTTCAACAAAAACTTTGGTATAATTTTTGCCATTTTCCAAATTAGCAATAATTTGATATGGATTTTTATAACGATTATTAGCATAAAGATAAGATAAACTTTGAAAATTTTGAAAACTTTGGCTATAATAATCGGTAGCAGAAATATTTTTTAGAATAAATTCAGATTCGTATTCGTCTTTTGCTTCTGTTTTTAAGTTTATTTTCAGTCCTGTAGCGACTGTAAAGTATTGTCTCGGGATTTTAGTAATAGAAAAACTTTTAAAATTTGTAAATAATTCGATTTCATTAAATATAGTTTTTTGAGGTTGAAAAAATAGAGAAAAATTTCCTAATCCGGTGATAGTACCTGTTTTAAAAGCCCACAGAGGAATTAATTGAAATTCAAATCTTCTTTTTGGAATAGGAGGTGTATAAAATGCCAAACCAAGCATAAAGCCGTCTGTATTATTATATGTCGGGATAGGCAAAATCGGTATATCAAAAGTTTGTGGATTATCAATAAAATTTGCAATCCGAAATGAAATAGGTTTAAATCTTTTGAAAAAATTGCTTGAATAAGAATTATTTCTTCGATTATTGTCGATTGTTAAATAATTTTTATCAATAATTATTTCTTTATTTCCGTTCAATGCGAATTTTTTTTCTCCTGCAAAACCATCTGTAATTATTGTTGAATCTCCAATATTCAAAAATAGTGGAATCAATGTTTTTCCTTTGTTTGCAATAATTACACTATCATTTTTCACTCGCTTTACTTTATAATCGGAAATTTTATTGGATTCAATTAAATCTTCAAAAAACCAATTAATATTTTTATCAGTATTTTCTGTAAAAAAACTTTTTATAGTTTCTATATCTATATGTTGATATTTGTATTTATCGTAAAAAAGATTGATAATATTTTCAAAATTTTCATATCCGATATATCCTTCCAAAGTATAAATCGCCATTGTTGTTTTTGCGTAAGAATTTGCAAAATAATTTGCAAGGGATTGTTTTTCAGTACTTTTGTCAGGAGCTTGTGTTAAGTTTTCATGTTGAAGATAATTATAAAAAAATTCGTTTTCAATTTTTGCAGGTAAATTATTCCAACCAAAAATTTTTCGATTTTTTCCGAGCAATGCTTCGCTTAAAGTCAGATTAGGGTAATAAAAATCTAAATATTTATTTTCGTAAAAAGAAGTAAAACCTTCGTCAATCCATTGGTCGTTTCTTTCGTTTGGTGCTAATATTCCGTAAAACCAATTATGAGCTATTTCGTGAGCAATTATTCTTTCGGTTGTAAATCTTGAATCAGAAGAAATTAGCGAAATTGTTGGGTATTCCATTCCACCGTCATTTTTGTCGGAAAATTCTACTACGCTACAATTTTTATAAGGATATTCTCCAATTTGTCCCGAAAAAAATTCTACCGATTGTTTTACATATCGTATCGAATTTTTCCAATTTTTTTCTGCTTTTCTTGAATAAAACGACCAACAATTTACTAATTGTGATAATTCTAACGAAATAATTGTTTCATTTTCAATCAAGAAATCAGGTGAAGCAAACCATGCAAAATCGTGAATATTATTTTCGGTAAAATTGATAGTTTTATATTTTTCAGAATTACCAAATTTCGGAATTTCGCCTATATCTTTTGCTTTTTTACATATTTCAACAAAATTATTAATTCTATTAATTTCTGATTTTGTCGTTAAATTTCCGGTAGCAGCTACTATATAATCATCTCGTAACGTGATTGTTACGTCATATTTTCCAAATTCGGAATAAAATTCACCAACACTTAAGTACGAAATCGGATGCCAGCCGTTTTTGTCATAAACAGCAGGCTTTGGAAACCATTGAGTTATAGAATAAAAATCTTTTTTATAACCTAGTCTGTCTTTTTTTTCAGGAAGTTTTACAAAAAAAGGTGTTTTAATAATTATTGTATCTCCGGCTTTTAAAATTTCAGGCAAAATCAACATAACAATATCTTCTTCAACATTTTCTAATGTCGCTTTTTCTCCATTAACAAAAAAATCCAAACTGTCTATAAATCCTTTTTTATAATGTCGGGATAAAATATCCGACTTCCTTAAAACACTTATTCGTTGTTTTGCATATTCTGTATCTTTATTTTTATAAGCGTTTGGATATAAATGAAAATAAATGTAATTCAAATCTTTTGGCGAATTATTTATATATTGAATTTCAATATTTCCGTTTAAAGTTTTAGATTTATCGTCAAGAGTAACTAAAATTTTTGTATTTACTTCTTGTTGAAAATATTCTTGCGAAAAAATACTGTTTGAGATGCAAAATAAAAGAATAATATGGATAAAAATTTTTTTTTTCATTTCTATAGAGACAAATTATTGTTCGTCTCTTCAAGAGAACCATCTTCGGCAATAATAATATAATGAGGCAACTGTTTAATATTATGAATTTTTACAATTATACTTTCCCATGATTTAAAATCACAAACGTTGTTCATTCCTACTAAATTTATATCTTTCAGACAATTATTCCAACTTCTGAAATTGTCATCTAATGATACAAAAATTATTTCAGCATTTTTGGATTCTCGTAATTGTAAAATTTTAGAAATTTGTGAAATACTTTTCTCATTCCATGATGCCCAAAAATAAAGTATCACTTTTTTTCCTAAAAATTGAGAAATTGTGATTTTTTTTCCATTTGGGTCAGTAATGTTAAAATCCGGCACTTTCTCCCCAATTTTTAGAAATTGTTTTTTTGCTTCTGCTTCAATTTTAAGTTTTTGATTGAAAACTACTGATTTCAAAGGAATTAATTGTTCTAAATTAGGATTGTATATTTCAAGATTGTTACAGACAAATTCAAAAACTTCAAGATTTTTATCAATAGTTAAAACCGGATAAATGTCAATATATTGATACAAACACAAATAAATTACAGGAGAAGTTTTGTTTTCATAGATAAGATTAAGTAAAAAATTTTGAGCTTCATCGAAAATTTTCAGAATTTGACTATTATCGATTTTATTATTAGATTCAGACCTCATTATCTCTTTTAAATAATTTACAGAATCTGAATAATACAACATTTTGGAATGAATTTCTTTTATCAATTTATTATCATAAGAATCTTCAATGTTGAAATTTTTTGATAATTCTGAAAAATCAGCTGTAAAGGTAATATTATCTTTTGGTTTTAAATATAAAATGATACTTTCTTCGTTAATTTTCAGACGATAAAAACAATTTTTTATTTTTTTTTCTTTTATTCTAAATCTACATTTATTATTTTTAATAGTCTTATAATCAATTTGTCGAATATAATCAGGTAGAATTTCTTCTAAAATTATTTGTTTATTTTCGGCATTAGTAATTTCACAATTAATAATAGTATCGGAAGAGTTGTTACATCCTAAAACAAACAAAAATAAATAGAAAATGAAAAAAAATAGAAAAATGTTATTTGAATGATTTAATTTCATACGAAAATAACGAGAAAAATACTAAAAATATTATATCTTTGCATAAAAGTATTTAGATGAAAAAATTATCCATAATTGTTTTTGTGTTATCAATTTGTTTTTGTTGTATATCTTGTAATAACAAGGATAAAAAGATGTTAAACTTTTCAGAAGTATTAGAAAAAAGTGATGACGGCAGATTTATAGTAACAAATAAAATAATGTACGATGTTTCAATTGTAAATTCATTAATTGGTCCTGACAAATCTAAAAATAACATAGATTGGTTTTGGGAGAATTTGCCATATCCTGACGGAGAAAATTTTATTAAATCGTTGTTAGAAGATGTTAGTGAGCATAAAATACCAATTTATTATTACGATTTGTCAGGAGATTACGAAGTTTTGGAAGAAATTCCGGCAAATAAAATAGATGATTTTTTAAATGAAAATTTGCAATATACAGAAGAAACCATTGACACTATAAAAAATAAAATACTTGAAGAAAAAATAAAATTGGATTATAAAAATGTAGCAGAAATACGTTTTTTAGAAGAATGGTCGATAAAAGACGGCGAATTTACAAAAAAAGTCGTAGCTTTTTCGCCGATTTTCACAGTTTACAGTGAAAGTAAAGGCATGAAGCTGAATTTTATTAAATTTTGGATTCGGATAAGATAAATGGACGAACGGTGAATGTAAAGAACGTACTAACGGTAAATAAATATGTAGTAGAATTATATAAAATTGCAGATTTAATAACGAAAAATAAATAATTTATTAAATTTTTAGTGATAATTAAAATAATTTCAAAGCACTTTTAACGAACAGAAAATCAGTTAAAAACGAGGACTACAATACCCATTTTTAATCAAAATTATCAAAAAAGACAGTGAAAATTTAAGTAAAATTATAGAAATATACAATATTCCAAACTTTGTTTCCAAATAAAAAATCAAAAATAATATTGTAATTTTGTAAAAAAAGAATTAAGTGTATCAAATAACAACTTTATCTAATGGAATAAGAATTGTTCACAAAGAAATTGACTCAGAAGTTTCTTATTGTGGAATGATTATAAATACAGGTACGCGTGACGAATCGGAAAATCAACACGGAATTGCTCACTTCACAGAACATCTACTTTTTAAAGGTACTAGAAAAAGAAAAACTTTTCAGATTCTCAATCGAATGGAAAACGTTGGTGCTGAAATTGATGCTTATACTTCCAAAGAAGAAACTTGTGTAACAGTCGCTTTTTTGAATGAATATTACGAACGTACAATTGATTATATTAACGATATTATTTTTAATTCTCAATTTCCTGAAAAAGAAATAATTAAAGAACAAGATATAATTATTGACGAAATAAATTCATACAAAGATAATCCGGCAGAAATAATTTTTGATGATTTTGAAAATTTTCTTTATCCAAATCATAGCTTAGGATATAATATTTTAGGGACAAAAATTCAATTAAAAAAATATAAAATTAATGATTTTAAAAAATATACATCAGAAAAATATAATACCGACCAAATGGTATTATGTTCTATTGGAAATATTAAATTTGATAAATTAGTAAAAATCTGTAAAAAATATTTTGAGAAAAATCCGGGAAATTATCGAACTTTTATCAGAGAATCTTTTTCAAAAAAAATTATTTTCAATAAAATTATTAAAAAAAACACTTATCAAACACATTGTATATTAGGAACTTATGCGTATTCTGTTAAAGAAGATAAGCGACTTCCGCTCATGCTTTTAACAAATTATCTTGGAGGTTCGGGAATGAATTCTAAATTACTTACTGCGCTGCGAGAAAAAAAGGGACTTTGTTATAATATTGAAGCAAATTTTAATCCTTATGAAGATATTGGAAATTTTAATATTTATTTTGGAGTTGATAAAGAAAATACAGAAAAAGTTATTCAGCTAATATACAAAGAGTTAGAAACATTAAAAATAAAAGGAATAAACGACATTCAATTATCAAAAATAAAAAAACAATTTATCGGACAAATGATATTAACAAATTCAATACATTCAAATATATTGATTTCATTAGGAAAATCTTTGTTAGTTTATAATCAGATAGAAACCTTGCAAGAATCTGTAAAAGAAATAGAAACAATCAGTAGCAAAGAAATTCTCGAAGTAGCAAATGAAATTCTCGACATTCATAATTTTTCAACTTTAATATATAATTAAATGGAAGGAAATTATCAAAATATTATTGATTTTGTTTCAAATTTTGGAATTGGAGAAGATGAAATTTTATATAATCTTTTTAGGGAAACTGCTCTTACTCAAGTGAATAATAATCAAATGAGTTCGGATAAATACCAAGGTCATTTACTATCATTATTGATAAAGATTTCAAATTCAAAAAAAATATTAGAAATTGGAACATTTGCCGGATACTCAACTATTTATATGGCACGTACTTTAGACGATGATGGAAAAATTTATACCATAGAAAAAAACGATGAGATTGAATGGCTATCAAAAAAATATTTTACAAAAGCAAAATTAGAACATAAAATTGAAAGTTATATAGGAAATGCCTTGGAAATTATTCCAAAAATAGATGAAACTTTCGATTTTATTTTCATAGACGGTGACAAACGAGAATATTTGCAATATTACAAATTATGTCTTCAAAAATTAAAAAAAGGAGGATTAATTGTTGCAGATAATGTTTTGTGGTATGGAAAAATTTTTTCAGAAAGTGATAAAGATAACATGACAAAAGGTATCAAGAATTTTATAGAATTTATAGAAAAAGATGTTCGTATTGAAAAAATAATTCTTCCTATTCGCGATGGTATAATGATAATAAAAAAAGTTTGAACGATGATATTGAAATTATAAGACAATTACGAAAATTTTTTTCTATAGCTTTTCACTTTCACCCGTTTGCGTTATCTCGTTCGACTATTTTTTGTTCGCTGTTGGTTTTTATCTATCTAATTCTATCAACCGACTTTATTAATAATTCATCTTTTAAAATTAATCGGAATGCTAAAAATGTTAAAATTGTTTCAACCATTGGAAAAATTATCAAAATATTTGTATGAAAATCGACACCCGCTTTCTGCTTACAACAATATAAAAAGAAGAAAATAATACCTATCGAACCTAATTGAAGAATAATATTAAACAAACAAAATTTTATTTGGAATTTTCTATGTTTGAAGAAAAAAATTGTAATAAAATTAATTAAAGCAATAACAACGAAAAGAATAGTAATAGCCCAACCTGAAAGAAAATCAGGCTGTAAACTTTCCTGATTAATAAATGAAAATCCCCAAAATTTAACAGGAAGTAAAACTGAATTTTCTAATTCGATTGTGCCGATAGGAAAAAAGAAAAACATCATCGAAAGGACAAATGCTATAAATAAAAAAATGGATTGTAATCTTTGAATCATAAATAAATTTTAGACAAAATTACAAAATATAATTAGAAATTCAAAACCAAATTTATTTTCTTTCCTTAAGTATACGCAAATTTTTTTGCGTATGTTAAAATACATAAAATTTTACAAATGAAAAAATAATTTTACAAACAAAAGCATTTTTTTGAATTTTTTCAAATAAAAAACAATATTATTTTGAATTTGCAAAAGCTACTAATGTTTCTATAGTCTCTTGATTAAAAGATACTTTAAATTCAATAGTTTAAAATTCATATTTTTGAAATTTATCCATATTTTATAATATTTTACAAAATTAAAATAATAATTATGCTATAAAATTACAAAAATTTAGTGATAATTAGCAATAAAAAGTGTAATTTTGTAATAAAAATATGGCAGTAACATCGAATTTTGTTGATTATGTGAAAATTTATTGCCGGTCTGGTTCCGGCGGTGCCGGTTCTATGCATTTTCGTCATGAAAAATTTGCCGACAAAGGCGGTCCTGATGGCGGAAACGGCGGACACGGAGGGCACATCATTCTAAAATGCAATACTCAACTTTGGACTTTATTACATTTAAAATATAACAGGCATGTTTTTGCTGAAGATGGAGGAAATGGTTCCGGCGCTTTACGTACAGGAACTGATGCAAAAAACAAAATTATTGAAGTCCCAATCGGAACAATTGCAAGAGATGCACTTACAGGCGAATTTCTATGTGAAGTTACCGAAAAAAATCAAGAAATAATACTCATAGAAGGTGGTATGGGCGGATTGGGAAATACAGAATTTAAAACTTCAACAAATCAAGCCCCAAAATTTGCTCAACCTGGAATTTCAGGAATCGAAAAAACTATTATCCTTGAACTTAAAATTCTTGCCGATGTTGGTTTGGTTGGATTTCCAAATGCAGGAAAATCAACTCTTTTATCTGTTGTTTCGGCTGCAAAACCTGAAATTGCCGATTATCCATTTACAACTTTAACCCCAAATATCGGAATTATTTCTTATCGAGATGATAAATCATTTGCTATGGCAGATATTCCGGGAATTATTGAAGGCGCAGCTCAAGGAAAAGGTCTGGGAATCCGTTTTTTACGTCATATTGAAAGAAATTCTATCCTGCTTTTTCTAATTCCTGCCGATTCTAAAAATATCATCAATGAATATAACATTCTTCTTAACGAACTAAAAGAATATAATCCGGAACTTCTTGACAAAAAAAGAATTTTAGCTGTTTCAAAATCCGACCTCATTGATGACGAACTTGAATCATTAATAAGACAAGAATTTCCAAATAATTTTTCCGTAATTTTCATATCTTCACTTACAAATAAAAACATCACTCAACTAAAAGATATAATCTGGAAAACTATTAACGAATGATAGAATTTATTAAACATATTGACCAATCTGTCTTTTTATTTTTCAACGGGCTTCATTTGTCTTTTTTAGACCCTATTATGAAATTCATCTCATCTAATTGGTTTTGGATTCCTATTGTTCTGTTATTCATCGGGTTATATATTAAATATTTCAAGAAAAAATTTTGGATTCCAATAGTTTTTACAATAATCTGCTTCGCTTTAACCGATTCAGGTGCTACTTTTGTTAAAAATTCGGCAAAACGTTATCGACCATCTCACAATTTGGAAATACAAAATCAAGTTCATGTAGTCGATAATTACAGAGGCGGACAATATGGATTTTTTTCAGGACACGCTTCCAATAGTTTCGGATTAGCTTTATTGACTTTACTTTTTATTAGAAAAAAATATTATACAATAATTGTATCTGTTTGGGCGATAATTGTAAGTTATTCGAGAATTTATGTAGGCGTTCATTATCCTCTTGATATTTTTTGCGGATTTTTATACGGAATACTAATAGCTACGATTTTATATTTGATTTATACTAAATTTATTCGTAAATTTACAAATAAAATTATAACAAATCGACATTAGGATATGGAAGAAAAAATCAAAAAAAATATCAAAAAAGCAGGTATTCCTAAAAAATCAAAAATTTTATGTGCTGTTAGTGGTGGGATTGATTCGTCTGTAATGTTACACATTCTGCAAAAATTAAATTTTGAATGTGTTGTTGCTCACTGTAATTTTCAATTACGTGCTGAAGAATCCGACAGAGATGAAAAGTTTGTAAAATCACTTGCCGAAAAATATAATTTGAAATTTTTAACTATAAAATTTGATACA
Source organism: Bacteroidales bacterium (assembly GCA_031284905.1). GTDB lineage: Bacteria > Bacteroidota > Bacteroidia > Bacteroidales > ML635J-15 > Bact-19. The sequence goes on along the minus strand of JAITXI010000235.1, from coordinate 19,999 downwards.
CACAAATATGCAGAAAAAATGCAAATCTCAATTCAAATGGCTGCAAGAGATTTACGTTACGAATGGTTCTATAACATCGCAAAAACCGAAAAATGTGATTACATTGCTATTGCCCATAATTCAGATGACCAAATAGAAACGAGTATAACAAATCTAATTCGAGGTACCGGAATTAGAGGATTGACCGGAATGCAATTCGTAAAAGAAACTCTTTTTCGTCCGCTTTTGTTTTCTTCAAGAGCAGAAATTAAAAATTATGCAAAAATTTTTGGAATTGAAAATATCACCGATTCTACAAATTTAACTACAAAATATTCCAGAAACAAAATCAGACATTTAATTTTTCCTTTAATGGCAGAAATAAATCCTTCTTTTAAAAACAACATTCTCAAATCAATTGAATATCTGCAAAATACAGAAGAAATTCTAAAAGATTATGTAAAATATGCAAGAGAAAGATGTTGCTTTCATGAAGATGATAAAATTTTCATTAAACTTGACAAACTTAATAATGTTACATCTCCAAAAACTGTTTTATTTGAAATTTTATTATTAGAAAATGTTCCTAAAATTTTAGCAACAGAAGCTATAAATCTTTTAGAATCACAATCAGGAAAAAAATGTTCGTATAATAATACGGAAATATTACATGATAGAAATTTACTGATAGTTAGCAAAATAGGAAAAAAAGAAAAAATCAATATTTCAATAGGAAATACGGAATTATATGTATTAAAAAAATACGGAATTGAATATAAAATTGAAAATATTGAAAACATAAATATAATTAAATCAGTAAATTATGCTTTTTTTGATTTTGACAAAATAAAATTTCCACTAAATATCAGAAATTGGGAAAAAGGAGATAAATTTGTTCCATTCGGAATGATGAACTTCAAAAAAGTGAGCGATTTCTTTATAGATTCAAAAATATCGGTAAATGAAAAAAATAATACGTTGATTATCACTTCAAAAGAAAATATTATTTGGATAGTAGGACAACGAATTGACAATAGATACAAAATTTCGGAAGCTACTAAAAACGTTTTGATACTGCATATTATATAAAATTGCAAAAATTTATTGTTTAATTAAGCGACTGCCTCAAAAAGTATTTCGGACAACATCTTGTTTATCTTTTCCAAAAGCTATAAGTAAATATCACTAACACAGTAAAAATTTCTAATCTGCCAATTATCATCAAAAAACTTAAAAAGATTTTTTGGAAATTATTAATATCTTGATATAAAGCAGTATGTCCAATATTTCCGATTGAAATTCCGACATTTCCCAATGAAGAAATTGTTGCTCCAAATGCTGTAATTGGGTCAAAATCTACTTTTGATACATTCATAACAATCGTCCCAAATATAATTATCAATATGTATGATATAAAAAATATTAAAATATAACTATTGTCTTGTGATTTTATTATTGTATTATTGTATCTGACAGGTAAAACGGCATGAGGATGAATTATTCTTTTAAATTCATTTAAAATATTTTTTAAAATAATATGAATTCGTATCATTTTAATACCACCCGATGTTGAACAAGAAGAGCCTCCTATAAACATTAAGAAAAGTAAAATAATCCAAATTCCTGACGGATTCCATAACATATAATCAGATGAAGAATAACCGGTAGTCGTAATAATAGAAATCACATTAAAAAATGCTTTTCGCAACGTATATTCAATAGGTGAATTAGAATAAATTAAAAGAATTATACCTACTAACAAAGAGGCACCTAATAAAAATCCTAAATAAAACTTAAATTCCGTATTTCTGAAAACTTTTCGGAATTGGAATGTTATCAATAAAAAAATTATTTTGAAATTAATGCCTGAAATAATCATAAAAATTATTATTACGTATTCAGTATATCTTGAATGAAAAGCTGCAATACTACTTTGTCTAGTTGAAAAACCGCCGGAAGACATAGTTGTGAAAGAATGACAAACAGATTCATAAAACGACATTCCTCCGAAAGAGAGTAAAATGATTTCTAAAATTGTAAAACCTAAATATAATAATAAAATTCTTTTTGCACTACTACTAAAACGTGGGTGTAATTTGTTCGATGAAAGCCAAGCAGATTCAGCATTGAACAAATTTGTTTCGCCACTTTTTACAAAACTCAAAAACGCTAATGAGATAATAATTATTCCTAAACCTCCAATAAATTGTGAAATACTTCGCCAGAAAAGTATTCCCTTTGGCATTGCTTCAATGTTTGTTAATATTGTTGAACCTGTAGTTGTTAATCCTGAAACACTTTCAAAAATTCCATCGGCAATATTAGAAAAATTCCAATAAATAATGTATGGAAGTGCTCCAAATAAAGATAAAATTATCCAAGTTAGTGATATAATAATAAAAGATTCGCGTTTTTGAATTTTTTTATCAGTTTTTCTGTTAAAAAACCATAAAAAAAATCCACAAATAAACGTAATTAAAGTTGATGATGATAAAGCGATTATGTCGTTTCCTGAAAAAATTATGGCAATAATTGTAGAAATTAACATAAAAAGACTTTCTAAAACTAAAAAAACACCAATAAATAACGCTATAATTCTATATTTTATCATAAAAAGAAAAAACTTTACAAAGGTATAAAAATAATTGCAAAAATTTTTTTTTTTATAAAAAATTAGTTACCTTTGCAGTCTCAAATTTAAGAGAAACTTATTCTTATAAGTTATAAGTTAGTATAAAGTTTCGGGGTATAGCGCAGTCCGGTTAGCGCACCTGCTTTGGGAGCAGGGGGTCGCAAGTTCGAATCTTGCTACCCCGACAAAAAGTCAAGGAATTCCTTGACTTTTTTGTTTTATTTGCAGATTTAATAAGATATAATATATATTTTGCATTAAATTAAGTTGATATAAATTTTTATTTTATCTCCTTAAAATTTGCAAAAATAATTATTAATACCAATTATAATTAATTCGACAAAAAAATGTTTCACTACGTTTGACTTGATTAGTTGCCTTGTTTTTATTAGTATTTTTAAGCTGATTTGAAAACATAAATGCGATAAGTGAATATTAACACTTTTTTTATTGAAAAATTTTCACTATTTTTGTATGTAATAAAAAAATACGATTATGAATAAAATTGAAGAATCGGAATTAATAATAAATGATGATGGTAGTGTTTTTCATCTACATTTACTACCCGAACAAATTGCAGACGACATTATTTTAGTCGGAGACCCTGGCAGAGTTGATATGTTTTGTAAACATTTTGAGAAAATTGAACATCATGTTCAAAATCGTGAATTTGTTACAAAAACAGGTTTTTACAATGGAAAACGTCTAACAGTTTTGGCAACCGGAATTGGTACCGACAATATTGATATAGTAATCAACGAATTAGATGCTTTAGCAAATATAAATTTAAAAACGAGAACTGAAAAAACCGAAAAAAAATCTTTAAATTTATTAAGAGTTGGAACATCTGGAGGTTTACAAGAAGATTTAGCTGTTGGCTCATTTCTTATGTCAGAATATTCTATCGGATTTGACGGACTTTTAAATTGGTATCGAGATAGTGAAAAATTTATGGATTTAGATTTTGAAAATGCTTTAAAAAAACATTTATCATGGAATCCACGGCTAACTTCTCCTTATGTTGTAAAATCTTCAGAAACTTTAATGAATCGTGTTGGAAGTGATTTCAGACGCGGAATTACAATTTCTTCTCCCGGTTTTTATGGTCCGCAAGGAAGAGAACTTCGTTTACAAATTCAGGATAGAAATATTAACAATAAAATCCGCGCTTTCAAATACAACAACAAATGTATCACTAACTACGAAATGGAAAGTTCGGCTCTTTGCGGTTTATCATTAATGTTAGGGCACAATGCTACAACAGTTTGTGTAATAATTGCTAATAGATTTGCAAAAGAATTTCTTCCAAACTATAAAGATTCAATGGAAAAATTAGTGGAAATTGTTTTAGAAAGATTGACAAAATAATAATCAAGACAAAATGAATATGGGACTAACAGGAAACAAACGAAAAGAAAAAGTTGCACATTGAATATCTATTAGTCTAAATACTCAATATTTCACTACTAATATCAAAAATATGAATATTAGAATTTTAACAATTTTTTTAATATTATTATTCTTTTCAAATAAATTTCATAATTTAGAAAATTCATCATTTTTTAAGTCAGTCAATGTTTCTAAAAATTTAACAATAATTAAACCCGGAATATATGATTTTTTAGAAAATATTGAATTCTTAAAAGATAAAAAAATCGGAATTGTTGCAAATCAAACCAGTGTTATAAATAATGCACATTTAGTTGATACACTATTGTCAAGGGATTTAAAAATTGAAAAAATATTTTCACCAGAACATGGATTTCGTGGAACTGTAGATGCCGGAACAAAAATCAATAATGAAATTGACAAAAAAACCGGTTTACCAATAATTTCACTTTATGGAAATAATAAAAAACCAACAAAAGAACAATTACAGAATATTAGCATAATAATTTTCGATTTACAAGATGTGGGCGTAAGATTTTATACATACATTTCAACTCTGCATTATATCATGGAAGCATGTGCCGAAAATGGAATAAAATTAATCGTTTTAGACCGTCCTAATCCAAATTCAGGTTATGTTGATGGTCCGATTTTAGACACTGCAAACTTCCGTTCTTTTATCGGAATGCATCCTGTGCCAATAGTTTACGGAATGACAATCGGCGAATATGCTTTAATGATAAACGGCGAACATTGGCTAAAAAATAATTTACAGTGCAATTTAGAAATCATAAAATGTCAAAATTATCTTCATCAAAATAAATATTCCTTGCCTATTCCACCATCTCCAAATCTTCCCAACGATTTATCAATAGAATTATATCCGACTTTATGTCTTTTGGAAGGAGTAAATCTAAGCGTAGGTAGAGGTACAGATAAACAATTTCAAGCTATTGGAAGTCCGCTGTATAAAAATATTGAAAGTTTCAATTTTCAATTCACCCCAAAACCCAACCATGGAGCTACTCATCCCGATTTTGAACATCAAATCTGCTATGGAATTGATTTATCTTCCGAAAGAGATATCACTGAATTTCAAAATCAAATTAACATAAATTTTATTAAAAAAATATATAACTCTTTCCCCGATAAAAATAATTTTTTCAAAAAAACAAACTCATTCAATTTATTATCAGGAAACAACAAATTCAAACAACAAATAATTGATAATGTTTCGGAAGAAGAAATCAGAAATTCATGGAAAGAAGAATTAGAAAAATTTAAAATAATACGTGAAAAATATTTATTATACATGTAAATGGAGAATGGACGAGAAGGGGCAAAATGGGACGAAAGGACTCAGTACTCATATCTCACATACTCACATCTAAAATCATAAAAATGAAAGAAAAGAAAAGAAAATTTGATATATTCAATTCAATCCAAAGTTGGTTTTTAATAATTTTAGGATTATTTATTTACACTTTTGGTTGGTCGGCATTTTTAATTCCTATAAAATTAGCCGGCGGAGGCGTTTTGGGTATTGTAACAATCTTGCATTATGCCTTAAATACTCCTATCGGCTGGATGAACTTAGCAATAAATGCAATTTTAATAATTATTGCCCTTAAAATATTGGGTTTTAAATTTATTATTAAAACAATTATTTGTATTTTTATAGTTTCTGTGTTTTTTGAAATTCTAATTCCATTATTCCCTGAACCATTACTAAAAGATAATATATTAACATGTACAATTATTGGAAGCGGTCTATCGGCATTAGGAATTGGACTTGCAATAGCAAATGGCGGCAATACAGGCGGAACTGACATTGTCGTTTTAATGTTAGGAAAATACAAAAATATTTCTTACGGAAAAACTTCTTTAATAATTAACGTTCTAATTATTGCATCTTTATATTTTGTAACCAAAAATATAGAAACTCTACTTTATAGTTATTTGAATATGATTATCAGCACATTGCTCTGTGATTATGTTATTGGAGGATTTAATCAATCATACCAAATAATGGTTTTTTCAAATAAAAATAATTTGATAGCAGCACGAATAAGTACAGAATTAACACGTGGAGTTACACTTTTAAATGGATATGGCTGGTACACAAAAAATGACCAAGAAGTTTTGATAACAATGGTACACAGAACTGAAAAACACGCAGTTATGAGAATTATAAAACATGAAGACCCAAATGCTTTTATCTCATTTTCAAAAGTTCAAGGAGTTTATGGCAAGAATTTTGACGAACTAAAAGTAAAGACGAAAAAAAAAGATTAAAAAAACATAGACCGATTCGTTGTTTTAACCTAACTATCATAAAAGTGAAAAGAAAGATTCTCGTTCGCAGTTATAAAAATCCCATTTGTTAATTCTGAAAATTATGTTAATTTTGTAAAAAAATCATAAATCTAAAATCATAAATAAAAAACATGATAGATACCAAAATTACATCAATACATGAAATTTCAGTTCATAAAATAGGAAACAAAGCATCTGATACAGGATTATTTTTATCAAAAAATCCTTTAGTATTAGACATAAATACAAAAAATATTCTTTCCGAATATTTTTTGTCTGCTTTTAAATCTGAAGAATATTATAGTTTTTATCACGAAATAGACGTAAAAATGAACGATGTATATTCTTGTGCAAATAAAATTTTTGAAAATCCCGAAACGCTTTTCAAACAATCTGTAATTATGGCAAATCTATTATTTGATAAAACAAATGATAAAAAAATTAAAGAGGGCGAATTTTATACTGTTTATTTTACAAATATTCATTTTAAAAATCAAATGATAGATGCTGTAGGTTTATTCAAATCCGAAAATAAAGATACTTTTTTAACTATTGATATTAATGAAGACGGTCTTGACATTGGAAGTGAATCCGGAATTAATGTAAAAAAATTAGACAAAGGCTGTTTGATTTTGAATATTGAACCGGAAAATGGATATATAATTTCAATTGTTAATAATTCAAACAAAGATAGTGAACAATATTGGATTGACGAATTTTTACAATTAATTCAACGAAAAGACGATTGTTACAACACCCAAAACATGATTTCGATTTGTAAAACTTTCGTAGAAAACGAACTGCCAAAACAATTTGAAGTGTCAAAAATTGACCAGATTGATTTATTAAATAAATCAGCAAAATTTTTTAAAGAAAAAGATAAATTTAATATAGAAAATTTTGAAAATGAAGTAATGGCACAACAAGAAGTGATAAATAGTTTTCAAAATTACAAAAATCTACTGCAACAAGAAGCTGTTCTTGACGTTGCCAATGATTTTAATATTTCAGATTATGCAGTGAAAAAACAAGCACGGATATTCAAGAGTATCATTAAATTAGATAAAAATTTTCACATTTACATTCATGGAAATCGCGAAAAAATTGAAAGAGGAAACGATGATAATGGAAAATTTTATAAAATTTATTACAAAGAAGAAGAATAAAGATGTTCGACCACTTTGCTGATTTATAGATAAAATAATATTAAAATTTAAGAATTTTAATTAATTTTGTAACAGAGAATTCACTATGGAAAATTTTATAAAAGAAAAAATAAATTATTGGTTATCAGATATTTTTGACAAAGAAACTCGCGAAAAAGTTAAAAACCTATTAGAAAATGACGAAAATCAAATAATTGATTGTTTTTATAAAGATTTAGAATTTGGAACCGGTGGTTTACGTGGAATTATGGACGTTGGAACTAACCGAATGAATAAATATACTGTTGGAAGAGCAACGCAAGGTTTAGCAAATTATTTATTAAAACAATTTCCAAACGAAGAAATAAAATGTGCCATAGGATTTGATACCAGAAATAATTCTGCTGAATTTGCAAATATTTCCGCTTCAATTTTAGCAGCAAATAATATTAAAGTTTTATTATTTGAAAAATCTCGTCCAACTCCGGAATTATCCTTTGCTGTGCGTCATTATAATTGTAAAGCAGGTATTGTAATCACTGCATCACATAATCCAAAAGAATATAATGGTTACAAGGTATATTGGGCTGACGGCGGACAAATTATTCCACCACACGACCATAATATTATTCAAGAAGTCAATTTTATTACGGATTTTTCAAAAATTCAGTTTCAAAACGTTGATAATCAAAATATTAATATTATTGGGAAAGAACTTGATGAAATTTATTCTGAAAAAATTTTAACATTAATTGAAAATAATAAATCATCAAAAAATTTATCCATAGTTTTTTCTCCTATTCATGGTTCTACTTGGGAAATATTACCACAAGTATTTGAAAAAGCGGGATATTCAGAAAATTTTTATATCGTTGAAGAACAATCAAAACCTGATGGACATTTTTCGTCAGTAAGTTCCCCAAATCCGGAAGAACCCGCTACTTTGTCAATGGCAATTGAACTGGCAAAACATAAAAAAGCAGATATTGTATTAGGTACCGACCCTGACGGCGACCGTCTTGGTGTTGCTGTTCGTAATTCTGATGGCGAATATATTTTACTTAATGGAAATCAAACCGCCTCATTATTAACAAATTATGTATTATCACAAAATAAAGAATTATATTATAATGATTTTATTGTTAAAACTATTGTAACAACAGAACTTTTACAGAAAATTGCACAAAAATTCGATGTAAAATGTTACGATGTTCTTACAGGCTTCAAATATATTGCACAAATTATTGAAGAAAAAAAAGGAGAAAAACAATTTTTGTGTGGCGGTGAAGAAAGTTTCGGATTTTTAGCAGGTGATTTTGTGAGAGATAAAGATGCCGTAATTGCAGCTCTTTTAATTACTGAATGTGCAAATTTAGCAAAACAAAAAAACAAAAATCTTCTTGATATTTTAATTGATATTTATTTAGAATTAGGTTTTTACATGGAAGGTTTAAAATCTATCACAAAAAAAGGAAAAGACGGTTTAAAAGAAATAGAAAACATGATGATAAATTTCAGAAATAACCCGCCTAAAACAATTATAAATCAGAATGTTACAGAAATTTTTGATTATGAAAAATTAATACATATAAATATTATCGAAAATAATACAGAAAAAATTGATTATCCAAAATCAAATGTCTTACAATTTGTTTTAGAAGATGCTACAATAATAACTGTAAGACCTTCAGGAACAGAACCAAAAATTAAATTTTACATAAGTACAAAAGAAATTTTAAAAAATAAAAAAGAATTTAATACTGTTGAAGAAAAATTAAAACTTAAGATTAACAATATTTTTAAAAAATTAATATAAAAAACTAAAAAATGAAAAAGATAATAGAATGCGTTCCAAATTTCAGTGAAGGTTGTGATATGTCGATAATTAAACAAATTACTGACGAAATAGAAAAAATTGAAGGAATAAAATTATTAGATGTTGACCCCGGAGTAGCAACAAATAGAACAGTTGTAACTTTTGTTGGTGAACCGGAACAAGTTTGTGAAGCAGCTTTTTTAGCAGTAAAAAAAGCATCTGAGATTATTGATATGAGTAAACATCACGGAGCACACCCACGTTTTGGAGCCACCGATGTTTGCCCGTTAGTTCCGATTTCTAATATTTCTATGGAAGAAACTGTTGAATATGCTCGAAAACTTGCAAAAAAAATCGGAGAAGAATTAGAAATTCCTATATATTGCTATGAATCAGCTGCTTATACTGAAGTTAGGCGAAATTTAGCAAATTGTCGTTCCGGTGAATATGAAGGTTTACCAAAGAAAATTACTTCTCCTGAATGGAAACCTGATTTTGGACCAAACACATGGAATGAAAAGACTGTTAGAACCGGAGCAATTGCAGTTGGAGCTCGTAATTTTTTGGTCGCATATAATATCAATTTGAATACGACCTCTGTAAATAAAGCAAATTCAATTGCTTATGATGTACGCGAAAAAGGTAGGGTAAAACGTGAAGGAAATCAAGTAACCGGAAAAATCATAAAAGACGAAAAAGGAAATTCTGTATTTGAACCGGGTTTATTAAAATCAGTAAAAGCTATCGGTTGGTATATCGAAGAATTTGGAATTGCTCAAATTTCAATGAATTTAACTGACATTAACGTTACACCCGTACATGTTGCATTTGAAACCGTTTGCGAAAGAGCTGCTGTTCATGGAATTAGAGTTACCGGTTCTGAAATTGTCGGAATTATGCCTTTAAAATCAATTCTTGATGCCGGAAAATATTTCCTCCACAAGCAAGGACGTTCAACAGGAATTGCAGATGAAGAAATCATTAAAATTGCTATAAAATCTCTCGGATTGAACGAAGTAAAACAATTTGACCCAAAGAAAAATATTATTGAATATCTTTTAGAAGAAAATTCAAAAGCAAAATTAATTGATATGGATTTAGTAAAATTTTGCCATACCACGGCATCAGAAGCACCGGCACCTGGCGGAGGGTCTATTTCTGCATATATCGGTTCGCTGGGAGCTGCTTTAGGAACTATGGTGGCTAATCTTTCAGCCAACAAATTCCGTCATGATGATTCTTGGAAAAATTTTAGTGATTGGGCTGAAAAAGGGAAATATTATCATGATGAATTATTGAAAATGGTTGACGAAGATACAAATGCTTTTAATAAAATTATGGCAGCATTCGATTTACCAAAAAACAGTGATTCGGAAAAAGAAATCCGAAAACAGGCAATTCAAGAAGCAACAAAGTTTGCAATAGAAATTCCTTTTAAAACAATGACTCTTTGTTACGAAAGTATGGAAATTTTACTCGAAATGTCAAAAAACGGATTAGAAGCATCAATTAGCGATGCAGGAGTTGGAACACTTTCAGCACGTACCGGTGTACAAGGAGCTTTTCTAAATGTGAAAATTAATTGTGGCTCGTATAACGATAAAACATTTGTTGAAAAAATAATTTCAGAAGGAAAAACTATTGAACAAAAAGCACTTGAATTGGAAAAAGAAATTTTGGAAATTGTGAATAAGAAGATAAATAAGTAAATAGAACATAGACCGCTTCGCTGATAGAAGTTAGACCATTTATAAATTTTATTTCATTCTGAAAATTATTTGGCATTCAGTACTAATTACTGAATACCATTGAAACTTTGGACTGATTTGTATGATTAAATGCTCTTATACAATTACGCTGATGCAGCAATTTTTCTTTTCAGATAAATGTTAGAATAAAGCGAAGATTCTGCCACTAAACCGGAAGATTATGAAAGATTTATAATTTGACAACCATTTAAAAAAGAATATATTAAGTTAAAAAAATGGTTTACGATTCGTTTTAAATAAGAAGAATAGTATCTAAAATTAAAATCTACAAAATTCCCAATCCCCTCAGAAACACAAAAATGATAGCTATTGGAGCGACAAATTTTATTATGAAAAGATAAATCGGAAATAATTTAAACCTAATAGTACCGTCGTTAGTAATTTCATTTTTAATATTCTTTTTTGGATAAAACCAACCGAGGAAAATCACAATAAAAAAGCCACTAAGAGGAAGGAAAATATTAGTTGCCAAAAAATCTGCTGAATCAAAAATAGATTTTCCAAAAATATTTACATCTTTCAATGGTCCAAAAGATAGAGTAGTAAAAACTCCTAAAATTGTAGCACCAATTGCAGAAACAACTGTAGCAGCCCAACGTTTCATCTTACATTCTTCAATCAAAAATAAGACGACAACTTCAAGTAGTGAAATTGAAGAAGTTAGTGCGGCTACTAGTAACAAAATAAAGAAAAGTAGTGAAAAAAACGAACCACCAACCATTTGTCCAAAAACTTCCGGAAGAACTATAAAGACGAGTCCGGGTCCTTCTGACGGAGACATTCCAAAAGAAAACAATGCAGGAAAAATCGCAACTCCGGCTAAGATTGCAATAAACATATCAGTAAGACTAACCAAGAATGAAGTTTTAGGCAAATTGTTATCTTTTTTAACATAAGAGCCATAAGTAATAATTGTACCCATTCCTATACTTAAAGAAAAAAATGCTTGTCCTAAAGCATTAAGAAAAACAGATGTAGTGATTTTTGAGAAATCAGGGTAAAATAAGAATTTCAATCCTTCAATAGAATTTGGAAGCATCAGAGAACGTACACAAAGGATTACTAAAATAACAAATAATATAGGTAATAATATTTTTGAACAATTTTCAATTCCTTTTTGAACACCAAATAAAATTATGATTGCAGTCATAATCATAAAAAGAATTTGACAAACAACAGGTGCAAAAGTTGAAGTATGGAAATCATTAAAAACTGCGGTATAATCCGAATTTTGAGTTTGAACGAATAAAGATTTTACTGAAAGATAAATATATTCAATAGTCCAACCAGCAATAGTTCCGTAAAAAGAAAGAATAATAAAAACGGAAAAAAAACCTAAAATACCAATAAAATACCATGGTTTTTCAGGTGCAAGATTTTTAAAAACTCGAAAACTATTACCTTGCCCTCTCCTACCAATAATTAATTCCGACATAAAAATTGGTATTCCTATAAGCAAAACGCAAATCAGATAAATGAGAATAAAAGCTGCACCTCCATTATTACCGGTTAAATACGGAAAACGCCAGATATTTCCCAGACCAACTGCAGAACCCACTGTTGCAACATAAACTCCAAATTTACTTCCAAAAGATATTCTATTATTTTCTTTCATAATATTATTTATTTTTCATACACAAAATTAGTTGTAAGCCTATTTCTCTGTTCTAAGAATATTTTTCTATTTTCAATCGTCTCATTTACAACAGCTTCTGTATAATAACGAATTGTTAAAAGTTCCATATTTTTATTATATTTCACTACATATTCGTTTTGTAATTCCGAAATTAATTTATCAATATTTTTTGAATCTTCGTTGATTGATACGGTGAAACTTAAAGCAGAATTTTGCATAATGTTGACTTTAATTTTAAATTTAGCGAAAATAGCAAAAATTTTACTAATATTTTCTTCAACAATAAAAGAAAAATCCTTCGTTCTCAAGGATATGAGCATTTGATTTGTTTTCAAAATAAAAATTGGTGGCATTTCAACATTAGAATCTTCAAAATTATTTACTACCGTTCCTTCTTGTTCTGAATTTAAGAAAGATTTCACAAAAAGAGGAATATTTTTATTTTCTAAAGGTTTTATTGTTTTGGGATGAATAATTTTTGCACCATAAAAGGCTAATTCAACAGCTTCTTTAAAAGATAATCTATCAATTTTTTGAGCAGATTTATACCAAGCCGGGTCGGCGTTCATAATTCCGGGAACATCTTTCCAAACGGTAACACTTTCAGTATCAGTTAAATAACCTAAAGCAGCAGCTGTATAATCGGAACCTTCTCGTCCTAATGTTGTAATTTCTCTGTTTTTATCTCTGCCAATAAAACCCTGCGTTACATAAATATCAAAATTTTCATTAAAAACAGATTTTACCGTATCGGCAGAATCTTCCCATAAAATTTTAGCATCTCTATGATTAGTATCTGTTAATATCGTATCTCTAATATCTACAAATTGAACATTCAAATTATTTTTTTTCAAATATTCGAAAAAAATTATTGAACTAAAAATTTCACCAAAAGATACAATTGCATCGTATTCAAAATCATAACTATTTGATGTTCTTGAAAATATTTTTTCTTTTAAGATTTCAAATTGTTTATCTATTTCAACAATATTATAATTATTTCCAATACAATTTTTAATATATTCGAGATGAAAATTTTTTATTTTTTCATAAATACTAAATTTTTCATCTAAATTATTAAAATACGCATCTATAAGTTTTTCTAATGCATTTGTTGTTTTATCAATAGCTGAAACAACAATTATTAAATTTTTTTCTTCTTTTATAATATTAAAAATTTTGTTTACTAATTCAACATTTTTTAGAGAAGCACCTCCAAATTTATAGATTTTCATGATTTTCAAGTTTAATATTATTATATAGAATCTCATTAGTTCTTGGCTTATTATATTCAAAAATTGACAAAGCAATAACTCTAACAATCGAATAAACCGGAATAGCAAACATCATTCCTAAAATCCCATAAAAACTTCCGGCAATAATTATAACTAGGTATATTTCAACAGGATGAACTTTTATGCTTTTTGAATAAATAAGCGATTGAAGAAAAATATTATCAATAATTTCAGCTATAACAACAACAATTAAAAATTTCAAATCTAATAATCCTACTTCCGATAATCCTAAATTGAGATTGCCCAAACTTACTAATACTAAACCAAAAACTGTAGCTATACAAGGACCAACATAAGGAATGATATTTAATACTCCAATTATAATGCCAATTAATAATGCCAAACCAAAATTCACTCCAACGATACAGAACCCGATGGTGCAAAAAATAACAAAAAATAACATTTCAATAATTACACCATAAAAATACCTAATTAAAAGATGTTTTATTGATTTTATTATTGCAAATACTTCTTTATTTATTTCTCTTGAAGTGAATGACAATAATGAATTAATAATCGAATCTTTATCTTTTAAAAAGAAAAAACTAATAAAAATAATGGAAAATAGAGCTAAAAAAACTTGCATTAAAGGTCCGCCGACATTATTAAAAACTACAGTAAAAGTACTGAAATTTAACAAATTATGAATTGAATCAACGATAGAAGTTTCCAAAGAAAAATTATTATCTGCAATAAAACCTGAACCAACAATAAAATCTTCGATAGTTTTGATAGGTTGCTCAAGTTGTTCGGAAATAGTTTCTATATCAAGAGATTGAAATTTAACTATTTCATCAACAATCAACGGAATAAAAAATCGAAATGCGACAAAAATTATTCCCAAAATTAATCCGATAGTCAAAATTGAAGACAACATTTTAGGTATTTTCAATTTTCTGATATGCAATTTTGAAAGAAAATTTTCTATAGGCAGGCCAATAATACAAAGGAATAAAGAAAGTAATAACCAAATAAAAACATTTCCAAGATATGTAATAAATAAAAAAAACGAAACTATTGCAATGCAGATAAGAATAATTTTTTGAAACTTTGACATTTTTTTTTCGTTAAATTACAAAAATAAGAAAAATTTAGGGATTTTTTGCAAAAAAAATTAACATTATGATTTATTTGTACTCATCTATAAATACTAAACAGTTATCAAATTTACTAATAATTTACGTTAAAATTTAGTTTTTTTAAATATTATGAGACTGTTAATCTTAAAACGCTATCAAATTAGCAAATAATATTATTTTTTAAAATCTACAATATGGTATTTAGACATGTTGTTGTTGAAAAATGTTGTTTAACCTTAACTAGTATGATAGCAATTTAGTATTAGTATAATAAAATGTCAGTGGAATATATTTTTTCATGATTTTATATAATTTTATATAATTTTATATAATTTTATATAATTTTATATAATTTTATATAATTTTATATAATTTTATATAATTTTATATAATTTTATATAATTTTATATAATATTGTTAATAATCAATATAATATAAAATTAAGTTCTCCTAAAATATCTGTGTCTCCATTTACTACTATTGATATAATTCCAATAATTTCAACTCTTCGTTTTCCCAATTCAAAACTGCTTTAGTTTTTTTACAATTTTCAGAATATTCTTTTAATTTATTTTCATTATCAAGTAAATTATTTATTAATTCTGCTAATTCTTTAGCAGAATTTCCATAAAAAATTTCACCAACATTGTATGTATTTACAATTTTTTTCATTTCAGGAAAATTTGCACAAATCACAGGGACATCGGCTTGAATATAATCAAATATTTTGTTTGGTAAAGCATATTTATAATTTAAACTTTTACCTTGTTCTATTGAAAATCCTAATTTTGCTTTAGAAGTATATTCATGTAATTTTTCGATTGAAATATTTCCTGTAAAAATTATTTTTTCGATTAAATTTAATGAAAGCGATAAATCTTTAAATTCTTTTTCTAAATCTCCTTTTCCTGCTATAATAAGTTTATAATCGGGAATATATTTCATTGCTTCTATTAATAATTCAATTCCTCTTTCTTTATTTAAAACTCCTTGATAAATTAAAAAATTTTCTCGATTTTCAAAAGATATTAATTCTGCTTTTTTTTTAGGTAAATTTCTGATTATATTCATATTAAGAACATATTTTTGATTATAAAAATCAGCTATTGGCTGACAAACAGTATATGAAATTTTAGTTTTTCTTATACATATTTTTTCTATAAAAAGCCAAATCTTCTTTTTAACCAAACGATTTTCTAATTCCGGCACTTCTGTAAATAATTCATGACTATCATAATACAGTTTTTTTCTTTTTATTCCGGCAACCAAAGTATTGCACAACAAAGTATCCAAATCGTTACTTAAAAGGACATCAGTTTTAGTGAATAGTAAAAAAAAGAAAAAACGAATATTTAATGATAAATAAAACAATATTCCTTTATTAAAAAGGAGGGAAAATCTTTTTGTCTGATAGTTTCTTGGCTCAATATTTTGACTATTCTTAAGATTTCGACCAATTAGAAGAACTTCATAATTATTACTTTGTAAAGAATTACAAATTCTATGAACTCGTTGGTCATTAAATAAATCGTTGGAAACAGAAACAATTATTTTTTTTGGTTTCATTAAAAATTAGATAATATCTTTCTCAATTCTCAAATTATTAACAATAAAATTTTGACGTTCGGGAGTATTTTTTCCCATATAAAATTCTAAAAGTTTACTGATTGTATCTGCTTTACTCAAAGTAATCGGCTCCAAACGAATATTTTTCCCGATAAAAGCTTTAAATTCGTCAGGAGAAATTTCTCCAAGTCCTTTAAAACGTGTTATTTCAGGATTATTTTTCAGTTTCTTTATTGCATTTTCTTTTTCATTTTCATCATAGCAATAAATTGTTTCAACTTTATTTCTTACACGAAAAAGTGGCGTTTGAAGAACAAATAAATGTCCATTTTTAAGTACTTCAGGAAAATATTGAAGGAAAAAAGTAATCATTAATAAACGAATGTGCATTCCATCAACATCGGCATCGGTTGCTATTACTACATTTTTATAACGAATGTTTTCTACTCCATTTTCTATATCCAGAGCAGATTGCAAAAGATTAAATTCTTCGTTTTCATAAACTACTTTTTTTGTTAAACCATAAGAATTTAAAGGTTTTCCTCGCAAACTAAAAACTGCCTGAGTAATAACATCACGAGTTTTGGTAATAGAACCACTTGCAGAATCTCCTTCGGTAATAAATAATGTGGTTTCATAACGGCGTTCGGCATTTGTGTTAAAATGAATTTTACAATCTCTAAGTTTTTTATTGTGTAAACTTACTTTTTTAGCTCTTTCTTTTGCAAGTTTTTGTATTCCTGAAATTGCTTTTCTATCTTTTTCGGAATCAAGAATTTTCCTCAAAATAATATCAGCAATTTGCGTGTTTTTATGGAGGAAATCATCAATTTTGTTCATAAAATCAAAAATAAAATTACGAACAGAACGTCCATCTTTTTCCATATATTTTGAGCCTAATTTTGTTTTTGTTTGAGATTCAAAAATAGGTTCTTCTATTTTTATACTTATTGCCGCAATAACACTTTGCCTAACGTCTGCCGGATCGAAATCTTTTTTATAAAAATCTTTTATTGTTTTCACAAACGCTTCTTTAAAACTTGTAAGATGAGTTCCGCCTTGCGTTGTATTTTGCCCGTTTACAAATGAATAATATTCTTCATTATATTGTGAGCCATGAGTAATAGCAATTTCAAAATCGCTATCTTTCAAATGAATAATCGGATATAAACTTTCTTGATTAAGATTTTCATTCAACAAATCAAGTAATCCGTTTTTTGAATGAAATTTATTTCCGTTAAAATTTATTATTAAACCGGCATTAAGATAAACATAGTATCTCAACATTGCATCAATATAGTCAACATTAAAAGAATATTTTTCAAAAATTTCTTCATCCGGAATAAATTCTACCAAAGTTCCGTTAGGTTCATTAGTTTTTTCTAATTCATTTTCTGAAGTTAAAACTCCTCTCGAAAATTCAACTATTTTTTTTTGTCCTTCGCGGAAAGAAACTACTTTGAAATAGGAAGATAACGCATTTACAGCTTTTATTCCGACACCATTCAAACCAACAGAGCGTTTAAAAACTTCCGAGTCATATTTTGCACCGGTGTTCATTTTTGAAACAGCATCAATTAATTTTCTTTGTGGAATTCCACGACCATAATCACGAATAGAAACCGCATTATTATTAATGGAAATATCAATACATTTTCCATTTCCCATTGCAAATTCGTCAATAGAATTATCTACAACTTCTTTAATCAAAATATATATACCATCATCTTTTGATTTCCCATCACCTAATTTGCCGATATACATTCCGGGACGGCGACGAATATGTTCTTGCCAAGCAAGCGTTTGAATTTTATCATCGCCATAATCTTCTACCGTTTTCACTAATTCTTCTTCCATATTGCAAAAATACAATTTTTTTAAATAAAAATATTATTGAATTGGTGAAAAATTTAGTTTGTGAATAAGTTTTTTCAAATTTACATAAAACAATATCCATATTAATTGTAGATTCATTACAAATATAGTCTCTCAACTCATTAAACTAAAAATCTGCCATTTCTGTAATCGAATATGGCTGTAAAACAGCATAATGTGCAGCATGTTGTAAAATTTTAGAATCAAAATCAGAAATAGTTTTCGGAACAAAAGGATTATTAACGACACTTTTTCCGGTAAGTTTTTCTACCCATGTACAAGCGGCAATATAACAACCTGTCTTAAGATTCAAATGATAACCATCTCGACAAAAATTGTCTCCAATACAAGAACTCCGTCCGTTTTGAATGGCTGTTCCTACAGGGATCACTATTGATATATTAAAATCGGTTGCAACTTGGCAATAAGTATCTGCAATAGCATAAAACATAACTAACTGATTGTTATTATAATTTGAAAAATCGGGATGTTTTGAATTTTCAACATAAGCCCAAGTTTGATGCAAGGCAAACTGTACATTAGGATTCATCGCTAAATTTTTTACATAAACAAGTAAATCTGTCAAAGAAGAAAATGAAGAATAAATTCCGGAATAACCACTCGCCTGCTGAAAAGTAATATAATCCCAATTTTCATCTAAAATACAGTCTGACAGACTTTTTTTCGGATAAATAGTTTTTTCTCCACCAACAATTTTTCTATAATCATATACTTTTAAATTGTTCGTTGCATTACCCAAATGTCTTTGCAACGAACAACCGCCAAAATAAACATTTCCAATAACCAAACTATCTCCTCCTTCCATTGCTAAATCATACATATAATTTTCTACGGCATCTGATGAAAAACTGTTTCCAATAGCTAATATTTTTATTACTCTTTTTTCTTGAGAAACTTGAGAAAAAAGGGATGTTGAAAAAAGTAAAAATATTGTAAAAACAAAATATGAAATTGATTTTTTTTTCATTAATAATATATTTGATTTTTTTTCTATATTTTTATAAACTAATGACAAAATTTATACCGAAAAAATGAAAACAGAAAAAAAATACTTGTTTAATATATATTTTTATTATAAATCTATAAGCAAAAAATAATAAAAATTGATGTGAAAAAATAAATAATAGTGTATTTATACAAATAGAAAATATAAATAAAGCGTTTATAGCTTTTATTGCTACTGAAAACTCTACAATTTCAAATTATTTTACAAGGAAAGCAAATATCGCTCGCAGAAATGTGGTTATTTCTTGTAAAAATAGAGGTGATAGTTATGTAGCGTCGACAAGCGGAACGTTAAGATTTGTAAACAATTCGACTTATAAATATAATGTTTATATTTTACAAAAATATTATCAAAAATTTTAGTAGTTTTTTTTATTGATTATCAGTAATTTATTTTTATCCTAGTCAAAAAAACGATAATTTATATAAAAAAAAATTTAAACACAGGCAACGTTTTCACAAGTTTAGTTGTCTTA
>JAITXI010000124.1 GCA_031284905.1 Bacteroidales bacterium | reverse complement strand
TCAAAAACATATTATATGCGTGGTAATCAAAATGGTTTATAATATGATATAATATTTATTTGTGTCCTTTTCTTATTATGCATTTTCTCTAAAATTTTTATAATTGGATTTTTTTATATTTTGGGGAAAAAGAATAATTTGTTATAATATAATTCCGTCTATAAATGTAATCACAATAAAAATTGAAAGATATATCCTCGACAAATTCTGTTCATTAATTAAATTTATAATAATTATTCTTATCATAGATACCCAAAACACAAAATATCTATTGATTATTTTATAAATATTGGAGGTGAAATTTTAGGGAAAAATGCAAAAGTTCTAAAAAGAGTTGCTGAAATCCAAAAAAATTGTATAATATTTTTTAAAATTTATAAGTTAAACCAATTCCAAAAATTTCTCTTACTTGTAATCTTGCACTTTGGTGGGTTGAACCATCATCATTTGTAATTGTAATTTTTGAATCATCGTCATACATTAAAGTAAGGTAGAAATTTGCACTTAACCAATTATTAAACTTGAAATTCAAAATATTTTCCCAATTTACATCAATATTTTGTGGGTTTTTTAAATAATTTGAAAATAATTCAAGTTTCGTATTATATGTAAAAAATTTATGTATTGGTTGATTGTATTCAACTTTGATATAACCACCTGCTTCAAATTTTGCTTTATGCCCCGGCATCACTCCAAAAGCCCCATTATTGCTTAATTCTTTGTTGGTTACAAAAGTAGTTCTTCCTGTTAAAGGAGAGATAAAAATCGACAAATTACTGAAAGGTTTGTAATCAACCCCGATAGATACACTTAAATAACCGGGAGCCATAAAAGTAGAGTTTTTTGTTGTGTCGTCAATAGAACTTTTCCCTTCATAAAATTGAGTTTTAAAACCTACTAAAGCAGAATAATACCAGTGTCCGTATTTTGTCATGCTTCTTCCATATTTTGAAGAGAAATCTATTTTATCATCGGTTTTAAAAATTGGTCGTTTTCCTTGTTTCATTAAACCAAAGCCTAGATCAAGAGTGTTGTCCCAAGTATCTCTTTCGGATTTATATTTTGCAAAAGCATTTCCAAAGATTGTACCCCCAAAAGAATTTTCGCCACCGGCAACCCAATTACTAAATGCTGATTGAGAAGCATTTATTGTTGTCTGTCCTCCAAAAGTCCACTTTTTTGAAGAATTTGAAGAATCAGATTGAGCGTTCAAATTTAACATGAGAGATGTAAAAATTACAATTATAAAAGCAAATTTATTTTTCATTTTTTTAAGTTTATTTTAGATTTATTAATTATGAAAATAAAAAAAATTAAAAAAAAGCAGTAAACCTATCAAACAATAGCATTACTACTTATTTTTTGTACCCGGGGCCGGGATCGAACCGGCACGATCGCAATGATCACTGGATTTTAAGTCCAGCGCGTCTACCTATTCCGCCACCTGGGCACTTGATAAAAAGAGCGGGAAACGAGACTCGGACTCGCGACCCCGACCTTGGCAAGGTCGTGCTCTACCAACTGAGCTATTCCCGCAATTTTTTGCAAAATTACTATTTTTTTTAAATTTAAAAAAAATAGCGGAGAAAGGGGGATTCGAACCCCCGGTACCAGTTACCCAGTACGACAGTTTAGCAAACTGTTGGTTTCAGCCAACTCACCCATCTCTCCAATCCTTTAAAAGATCATTATTTCTTAAAACTTTACAAAATTACAATTTTTTTTTTTATTTGCCAAAAAAATATCGTTTTTTTTTATATTTTATATAATTATTTGATAAATAGATATTTAGGTTGTATTTTTATCTTAAAAATCTTTAAATTTTATTTTGCATTATTTTATTTTTTGTTGTAATTTTGTAAAAAAACCATGAAAAGAAAAATTACATCGGCTTTAATTTCAGTTTATCACAAAGAAGGTTTAGATAACATCATTCGTTGTTTGCAAAAAAATAGAGTAAAAATTTATTCTACGGGTGGAACTTTTGATTATATCAAAAATTTGAATATTGATTGTACCAAAGTTGAGGATATTACAGGTTATCCTTCAATTTTTGATGGAAGAGTGAAAACTTTACATCCTAAAATTTTTGGAGGTATTTTATCAATACGAGATAATTCTAACCATCAAAAAGAAGCTAAAGATTTTGATATTCCAAATATTGATTTAGTAATTGTTGATTTATATCCGTTTGAAGAAACTATCGCTAAAGGTTCTGATGAAGTTGAAATAATTGAAAAAATTGATATTGGTGGGATTTCATTAATAAGAGCTGCTGCAAAAAATTTTAATGATATTTTGGTTGTATCTTCGTCAAAACAATATGATGAACTTTATTCTTTGCTTGAAGAAAATTCTTGTAATACTAATATAGAAATAAGAAAGAAATTTGCAAAAGAAGCATTTGGAGTAAGTTCACATTATGATTCTGCTATTTTTAATTGGTTTGATAATAATAATAGTTCAGAACTAAGAATTTCGCTTACAGATTCTGTTCATTTGAGATATGGAGAAAATCCACATCAGAATGCAAAATTTTTTGGAAAATTAGATGATTTTTTTATTCAATTGCATGGCAAAGAAATTAGTTATAATAATTTATTAGATTGTGATGCAGCAGTAAATTTGATTAACGATTTTAAAGATACTACAGTAGCAATTTTAAAACATAATAATGCGTGTGGTCTAGCTTCTCGGGAAAATTTATGTGAAGCATGGAAAGCTGCATTAGCAGGAGACCATATTTCTGCTTATGGTGGTGTGATTATTTCAAATCGTATAATTGACATAAATACTGCTTTAGAAATCAATAAAATTTTCTTTGAAGTAATTATTGCTCCAAATTATTCAAAAGAAGCATTAGAATTATTGACACAGAAGAAAAATAGAATAATTTTAATTTTGAAAAATACTCAAGTTCAGCCGACACAAATCAGAACTGTTTTAAATGGATTTTTATTTCAGGAAAGAGATTTGAGTACAGAAACTACAAAAAATTTTAAAATTGTTACTAATTTGCAACCGACTAATAGTCAAACGAATGATTTAATTTTTGCAAATAAAATTGTTAAACATACAAAATCAAATGCGATAGTTTTAGCTAAAAATAATCAATTAATTGCGTCAGGAACCGGACAAACTTCAAGAGTAGATGCTTTATTGCAAGCAATTGAAAAAGCAAAAAAATTTAAATTTTCACTTCAAGGAGCAGTAATGGCTTCAGACGCTTTTTTCCCGTTTGAAGATTGTGTAAAGATAGCTACAGCAGAAGGAATTAAAGCCGTAATTCAACCGGGAGGCTCAATTCGTGATAATGAAAGTATCAACTTTTGCAACGAACATGATGTTGCAATGGTGTTTACGGAAGTTAGGCATTTTAAACATTAGATTGAGTATGCCGTAATTGCCAATAGCGTAATACTATATTTTTGACAAAATATTATTTTAACTTATAACATTTATAATGTGTTATAACAACAATAAATTATAAAGTTTATATCTATGACTATGCTTGCTAATAATTTGAGAGCAAAGTTACGGGGCACACTCATTTTATGGATACAAAATTAAAATCCAATATTTTTCACAGACTACCAAAGAAATGTCGTAATAAAAGAAGAATTTGTTTAAAAAATTGTCCGTTAGGAGATAATAACGAATATTTTTTCAAAAAAATGCAAATTAAATTTGTTTTATTAAAAATAATTACTAAATCTGTAGTCTGAAATTTATAAAAATTTTTGCTTATGAAATAAAAAAATAGCGTGCTGAAAAGCACATTTTATACATATTGGAAAAAGCGTTTTACGCAAATTCTTGCTTCAGGAAATTAGACACTTTCAGAATTATAACAAGAATAAGTTAACGTTCACGGAAACGTGGGTTTACTTGTCAGTTATAATGGGTAGTCTAAGCCTCTGAAGCGGATATTTAAGCCCGTTTTTTTTATTATAAAAATTTGAAAAGATAAAAAAATGAACAAAAACATTTTTAGAACTCGCGAAAGCAAATTAAAAAATATTAGAAAGCTGTTACTGAAAAAACTTTCGGTTATGTTTTCTCGTTGTAGCAACGCTTGCAAGATTTTTTTTGTTTCATTAATAAAACAAGAAGAAAAAAATATCAAAAAAAATAACATAATTCAAAAAATAAAATATAAATTTGCAAATAAATTAAAATATTATGCAGATAAGTATTTTAACAAATCAAAATGTTTTTTACAGAATAACAATTTTGTTTTTTCTGTTGTTGTTCATAACAAGCATTGTTTCACCTGAGTTTGCCTGCTGCGGGCGAAAGCTTGCGGTGGGCA
>JAITXI010000054.1 GCA_031284905.1 Bacteroidales bacterium | reverse complement strand
TGATGTACTCCTTTTGGATACAAGCCTCTTTCTAATATGGTCTGAGAATTGCTAACTGAAACTAAAATTATTAAAGTACATATTAAACAAATAAATCTTTTACTCATTATCGTTTTTTTACAAAAGTATCATAAATTTTTATCAAATGAAATATTTATTGTAGTTATTAACAAAATTAATACAATTCTTATGTTTATGTTAAAATATCTAAATGATTATCGTATATGACACCTAATACTAACCGGCTATCATATCACCTTGTATCTTATATTTTAATTCTTGTTCCGATAAATACGGATGAATTTTTAGTGTTCATATTTTTAAAAAGATACTAATAATTTTTAAAATCACCAAATTTATTATGGAGTTTATGGTAGCCGGTTAGTATAAATAGGAAAATACAGGTAAGTACACTAAATTTGTATATCTACCGTATTTTTAATTCATAATTGATTAATTCATTATTTTCAACTGCATTCCAGATAAAAGAATTATTAATTTCCGAAAAATATGCAGAAACAGCAGAAGAAAATCCATATTTTATGTTATCAATTTCTATAAAGTTGTTATGAATTTCAGATTTTAATGTATGTTTTCCATTTGTAGATGAAATTGTAAAATTTTCCGGTTGGTCAAAAGAAAATAAAGAATTTGGTTTTTCGCCAACAAAAGTATTATATTGTTTTAAATTTACAGAATTTTCATTTATAGAATATAAATAATCAGCAGATTGTTTGTATTTTATTGCATATTCATTTTTTGTATTTAAAAAAATTTCTTCAATAAAACTAACATCTTTATAATTCCAAACAACTCTTCCTGAAATATTCAACAACCATTGATTATTAATTCTGTATGCAAAAGCGAAATTATTTGCAGTATTAATTTTCAAAGAATAAGCTGTAGCTTGATATGGACCATAAATTTTGTTATTAATATTTACATGATATAAACCTTCTGAATCTTTAAAATTAAAAGCAAATTGTCCGGTTTCTGAAATATCAACTCCTGTAATTCTTTCATAAGGTCCTAATATTTTTCCATTAAAATTTACATACCAAGAATTATTTTTTTTGTCAATAAAATTAAAAATATAATCACCTAGTTTTGAATATTTTAAATCGTAAACTTTTGCATAAGGACCGATGTTTATTCCATTTACATTAACAAAATAATTATTTTCTTTTTTATAAAAAAATGCAAAATTATTATCGTTAATAACAAATTTTATAGGATTACCTGTTTTTTCAATTATTTTACCTTTAATATTTACAAATATCTCGCCATCAACATCATATATAAATCCATAATCCGATTCTTTTTTCAAATTAAGATGAAAAAAATTAAAAGGGAAATATCCGTTTTCTTCAGTTTTAAATTTTTGAATTTCAGAATCATTCAGAATAAAAGCAAATTCAGTAGTTTCATAGTTATACGTTAAAGCAGCATAATTTATTTTTTCATGAACTTTCTCAGAATAAAAATTTTTCAATAACAAGCGTTCGTTTGTAGCCATCGAAAACAACACATTACGAATGAGATTTTCAGAAGTTTGAGCAAATAAATTAATAGAACAAAATACATAAAGCAATAACAATGAAAGATTTATGATTTTTGATTTATAATTTGCAAGTTTAAATATACGATTCATTATTTCTATTATTTTACAAAATTAACATAATTTCCCTAATTAACAAATTAGATTATTTGATATAAAATTTTTGATTAGTTCAATCCACTTCCAAGTCGTTGTTGTAGAAATTTTCCATTTTTTATAAACATTTAACTACGAATGACTTATAAAAAATTTCCAATCTAAAATCGTCAATAAAAAATTTTAATATTTTACTTCACATCTAAGTTCGTTAGCCGTTCGTTCGTTTACCGTTCTCCGCCTGTTTATCTCCTTCCACAAATAGTCATATATGTGCAATATTCACAATTATCCGGATTTGAAGTTTGATTAAAATTTTTATCTTTATCTAATAATTCAGCCAAAGTAAATTTCAAACAATCAATAAATTCAGATTTTACTAATGCAAAATTGTCAATAATATTTTTTTGAATAGTAAAACGATATTCATAATTATCAGATTTCAATTTATTAACATTTAAAATTCCGGGGACAACATTTTCTTTATCAAATATCAAAGCATATAACAATGTTTGAAGTATCGCCGATAAATCAGATTTTCTATCTTTTACAAACAAATCAGAAATTTCAGCAACTTTCATTTTTGAAGTACCTGTTTTATAGTCCAAAATTCGATAAAATCCATTTTTATAATCAACTCTATCAATTTTTCCTCCAAGCATAATTGGTACATTATTAACAATTATTTCATATTGATATTCTTTTTCCAAGCCTATAATAGTTAAAGGGCAATTTTGTTTATCGTATTCCAATAACAATTTGACATATTTTTTTACAATATCAATCATTAAAGAATTTTCAGATAAAATAAAATTTTTATCTTCCGATAATATTTCTTTAATAATTATATTAATTTTATTATTAAAATTTTTTAAAATTATATCAATCAATTCTTGATTTAATTCATTGTTAACAAAAGGAGTATATATTTTTTCAATAATTTTATGTAAAAGATTTCCAAAAATTAAACTATCAGAATCTTCATCGGCAGGTTCTTTGATTTTTTCAACATATTTAAGATAAAATTGAAAAGGACAATTCAAAAATGAATTTATAGCAGTCGGATAAATACAATGATTTTTGTCTAAACCACTTACTAAATTATTGATAATTTCCATTTTATCATTTTTCTCACCAATTAAACTCATATACGAATTTGGAAAAATTTTAAAACCAAAAGCTTTTTCTGTAATGTTTATTTTAGATTTGAGTATTGAGCATTGAGCCCCACTCGTCCCTTCATCTTTTTGAAGTATCACCATTTCGTCGGTCTTGAGTCTTGGTTCTTGGTTCTGTAATTCGTATTTCAGTTGAGTAATAAATCGAGACGCTTCTGCCACAGCCTCTCCGGCTTGTGAAGTATATAAAATTTTGATATTTTTTGAACGTTGAATTAGTCTATAAAAATAATATGCAAAAATACTGTCTTGAAACTCTATTGAAGGCAGCCCATAAGCTTTTCTGAGATTATACGGAATATTTGTCTTTGAGCTCTGTTTTTTGGGAAACATATCTTCATTGATTGAAAGCATAAT
Source organism: Bacteroidales bacterium (assembly GCA_031284905.1). Classification (GTDB taxonomy): domain Bacteria; phylum Bacteroidota; class Bacteroidia; order Bacteroidales; family ML635J-15; genus Bact-19. Next base: position 3,352 of record JAITXI010000054.1, on the reverse strand, counting down.
TATATTTTCAAAATCAATACTTCGAGTTTCGATAAAACCCATTATCTGAATGCCTTCTAATGGTTCTCCTTCAAAGGCAACATTTTGTGAAGAAATGTTTTTTTGGAGTAACATTAAAAATATTTTTTCCGAGAGTTCTATATTTAAGTCGTAAATCCAAGTTTCTAAAATTTTAATTTGAGAATAAATTTTATTTAAAAATTCATATTCAAGAACTCTATCTTTATCAATAATTAAATTTTCATTTAGAATAAAAAAAATATCTTTAAAATATTTAACAAAATCTTTAGTTGAATTACAAATTTGAAATAATAAATTATACTTTTCCAATAAAATTTCAGAATTTATATTTTTTTTATTTTCAAAAAAAGAATTCTCAATAATATCTGAATTAAGAAAATATTTTGAAAAATTATGTTTTAATAAATTTAATACGTTTTTTGTTTTAAATTGTATTTTTGAAGTATTTTTTCTTGTATTTTTCTGAAGTTCAATCAATAAATTTAGCCAAATATAAGATTCTGAAAATTTTATTGGAAAACCCATAGAAACATTAAATGTTTCTTTTTCATCAACAGTAGATAATAAAGGAATTAGAAGACTTTCATCTGCAAGAATTATAGCTGTTTTGTGAGAATTATCAGAAGTTTGAATTTCAAAAGAATTTAGAATTTTCGGAACTAGTTTTAATTGAGAAATAGCAGAAGGCACAGAAATTATTTCAATATTTTTTTCAATATTTAATAAATTATTTGTTGTAATTCCATTTTGTGGAAATTTATTTATTAATTTTCTTAAAAACCTTCCTGCTTCTTGATTCTCATCTTTCAAATAATATTCATCAACATCCCAATAAAAAAATGAATTTTTAGTTTCTTTTAAAAACGAAAATAATTTTTCTTCACACTTATTCAGAGCATTGAATCCGAGAAAAACATAATTTTCTTGAACAAAATTACAATTATTTAGATTATTAATCACATTTTTATATAAAAAACCGGCATAAGCAAAAGAATTATTTTCAAGAAAATCAGCAAATTCAAAATAAATATTCGACATATTGCTCCATAATTCTAAAAATTTTTCTTTATGGTAACTTATAGTAGAATTATCAACATTTGTCCAGAAATTTTTTATTATTAATAGTTCTTCCTCCGAATATTCATCAAATTGTTTATCAATTTTTGCTAAATCACGAATATTTTCAAAAATACTTTTCGGATTTATTAAATATTTATCAATATCATCAAAATCACTTAAAATAATTTCGCCCCAATAATAAAAATCGTCAAGAGTTTCATCAGATTTAATAAATTTTTGATATATTTCAAATAATTTAATAATCAAAGCCAAATCGTTGATTATTGTAAAATTTGAATTTGAAGTAAAAACATCTTTGATAGTTGAAAATTTAGGCAAAAAAGTAGTTTTAGATAATTGTTTTTGAAATTCTTCTTTTAGAAAAAGTATAGTTCTTTTATTTGGAACAATTATTTCTGTGTTTTTGAAATCAAGATTTTCTTTTAAAAGATTTTCAACAACTTCCGACAAAAATGTTTTATTAATGCGAGGTTCAAAGACATTCATAAATTAGATAGTTTGTTTAATAGCATATAGTAAATATATTTAAACCAAAAATTTTAATGCAATAAGTTCATTTTCTTTTGTGACAAAAAGAAAAGTCTTTATAGGGAAAAACTCCTCCGCCTTCGCTCCGCCAAATAACTTTTCTATAACAAAATCATCATTTTGCAAACGTTGAGACTTATACAATTTTTTAAAAAGAGAAAAAATTGACTTTTTAACTAAATTTTTGTGATATTTAAAGAATATTAAATTTGGTATAAATTTCATTTTAAGTTGATTATGTATTTCAATGGTTTAATAAGTGAAAATCTGCTAAAACAATTGCTGCAACAGCTTCAACAATAATAGGGATTCTGGTAGCAAAGCAAACATCATGACGACCTGAAATTTGAAAATTTTCGATTTTATTTGTTTTAAAATTTAAAGTTTGCTGATTTTTTTGAATACTTGAAGGCGGGCGAACAAAAACGCGAAAAACCAAATTATTTCCATTAGAAATTCCACCATTTATTCCACCGGAATTATTAGTTGAAGTTTTTCCTTTTTTGTTGATATACAAATCGTTATATTCTGAACCAAACATCGAAGCAGCTTTAATTCCATCTCCAAATTCGATAGCTTTAATTCCCGGAATTGAAAAAACAGCATGAGACAATACAGATTCAATTCCATCGAAAAAAGGCTCACCAAATCCGATTGGAACATTTTTTATTTCACATTCAATAATACCACCAACCGAATCTTTATTTCTAATAGTTTTTTCAATTTTTTCTTCAATATTTTTACTTCCGCCAACTGATAATATTTTTGTATTAAAAATTACTTCTGAAATAATTTTCTTAGCCACAACTCCTACTGCTACTAGTAAAACTGTCATTCTACCGGAAAAAATTCCACCACCATTTGGATTATTAAACCCCTGATATTTTTTGTTTGCAACAAAATCAGCATGACCCGGACGGAAAAAACCATTGAAATTGTAATCTTCAGAATTTACATTTCCATTTTCAAAAACAATACATAAAGGACTCCCGTCAGTATAATTTTGATAAATTCCGCTTTTAATTCTTGGAAAATCTATTTCTTTTCTATCAGTAGTTCCAATAAATTTTGGTTCTCTTTTTTCTAAATCTTCAAAAAAATCAGATTCTTTTAATAAAATTCCGGGTGGAATGCCATTAATTATAACTCCTAAAATAGTAGAATGAGAGCTACCAAAAATTGATATATTAAAAATTTTCCCGAAATTATTCATATATAAAGTTAAAATTAATACAAAAATAATAATAATATAATAAAATTTTGCTTTTTTATTTTTTACTCTTCTAATAATACCAATTATACACCTATCCAGATTAATCCCTAACTCCGCTCAATTTAGGTAGTCTATTAAAATTTTGGCGAACAATCGTTGTGTTTTCTGCGTGATTTCAGATAGGTACCACTGATTTCTGATTTTTATTTTACAAATGGCTTTTGACTGTTCTATAATGTCTTTTGGCGAATATTTTGACAGCAGTTCCGCTTGTAACAATCGTGCATATAACTTGTAGTATGCAATCATAGCTACAAAATTGGCAAAAAGCCAACCTTCAAGCACATAGCGATTTTGCATATACGAAACATCAGCATCAAGATAATTTTTGTAACTGTCGAACATAACTTCTACCTCATTGCGTTGCTTGTACGATTCGTAAATAATTTGCTCAATAACTTTTTCAGATTTTGGGTTCTTTTTTTTCTTTTTATTATCTGTATTTATTTT
>JAITXI010000031.1 GCA_031284905.1 Bacteroidales bacterium | reverse complement strand
TTTTCTGTAAAAGAAATTTCAAAACTTTTTTGCGAAGTTGTATCAATGCCTGCAAAACTGAAATTCATCACAAAATATGAATTTCGTTTGGGAGTTGGATTTTTCCCAATATACAATTCGCCAAAAAGTTTTTCAAATGCGTCTGCCCTGCAACAATCATAATAGTGGTAAAGCATTGACAAAAAAAGTGATTTCCCAAATTTTCGCGGACGAATTAGAAAATGATATTTAGAAGTTTCATTTTCAAGTTGTTCTATAAAACTTGTTTTATCAACAAAAGCATAATTTTCTAAAATCAAAGATTCAAAATTTGATATTCCATGTGGAGGTTTCTTTGGTAAAATCATTTTTCTATAATTTTTACAAAGATAAATTAAATTTTGCAAAAATCATATTAAGATATAGGAATTAAGCAAAAAAATCATTAAAAAACAAATAAAAAATTTTAATTTTGTAAAAAATTACACAATGAAAAGAGACGAGCAAGTTTTTGATATAATAAAAAAAGAAAAAGAACGTCAAATGGATGGTATTGAGTTGATTGCATCTGAAAATTTTGTTAGCGAACAAGTATTAGAAGCCATGGGTTCTGTAATGACAAACAAATATGCAGAAGGTTATCCTGGAAAAAGATACTATGGTGGTTGTAAATTTGTTGATATGACAGAACAATTAGCAATTGACAGAATTAAAAGATTATTTGATTGTGAATTTGCAAATGTTCAGCCACATTCAGGAGCACAAGCAAATGCCGCTGTATTTTTAGCATGTTTGAAGCCCGGTGATGTTTTCATGGGATTGGATTTGGCTCATGGTGGACATTTATCCCATGGTTCTCCAGTAAATTTTTCAGGATTATCATATAAAGCAATTTCATATCAAGTTTTTGAAGAAAGTGGAATGATTGACTATGATTCAATGGAAAAATTAGCTCTCGAACAAAAACCAAAATTAATAATTGGTGGCGCTTCGGCATATAGCAGAGAATGGGATTACAAACGTATGCGGGAAATTGCTGATAAAATTGACGCAATTTATATGGTGGATATGTCACATCCGGCAGGTTTAATTGCAGCAGGACTTTTGGAAAATCCATGTAAGTATGCACATATTGTTACTTCTACAACGCACAAAACTTTAAGAGGTCCTCGAGGAGGAATTATTTTAATAGGTAAAGATTTTGATAATCCTTTTGGAATAAAAATAAGCGAAACCGTTACCAACGCTAATGGCGAAAAAGTAAAGACTGAAAGACTGAAAAAAATGTCTGAATTAATAAATTCTGCAGTATTTCCAGGAATGCAAGGCGGTCCATTAGAACATGTAATTGCAGCTAAAGCTGTTGCTTTCGGAGAAGCACTCTCACCTGAATTTGTTGATTATCAAAAACAAGTAAAGAAAAATGCGGCTGAAATGGCAAAAGCATTTATGAATTTAGGTTACAAAGTTATTAGTAATGGAACGGATAATCATTGCATGTTAATTGATTTAAGAACAAAATATCCAAACATTTCGGGGAAAAAAGCCGAAAATGCTCTTGTTGCTGCTGATATTACAATTAACAAAAATATGGTTCCATTTGACAGTCGTTCTCCATTTTTAACATCCGGATTAAGAGTTGGAACTCCTGCTATAACAACAAGAGGTTTGAAAGAAGACAAAATACCGGTAATCGTTGAATTGATTGACAAAGTAATTGCTTCAATTGATTGCGAAAATCATGAACAAGTTATTGAAGAAGTAAAAACTAAAGTTTTAGAACTTATGAAACCTTATCCGTTATTTGCTTATTAAGAGTTTCTGAATCTTACCAAATAAAAATAAAGAGAGAATAAAAGATTTATTCTCTCTTTATTTATTGTAAAACAAATTTTTTTTAATGCTCAAATTTTTCTCTTTCCAAAAAACTAATAATAATCTTTGGTAATTTTTCAGTATTTGTAATTTTTGTTATTCTTGAATCGTGAGCGACAGAAATATTTCCGGTTTGTTCTGAGACTACAATTACTATTGTATCGCTAACTTCAGACATTCCAAGAGCAGAACGATGTCTTAATCCATAGCCTTGTTGTAATTCAGGATTGTCAGATAAAGGAAGAACGCATTTTGCCGCATAAATTTTATTTTTTTCAACGAGAACAGCTCCATCATGAAGTGGCGAATCTTTGAAAAAAATAGATTTTAATAATTGAACGTTGATATTTGAATTAATAATTTCACCATATTCAGCAAAAGATTTCAAAGAAGCATCTCGAGAAATTACAATTAAAGCACCTGTCTTTGTGAGAGACATTTCAATTGCAGCTTTTGAAATTTTGTTAATAGAATCAGAAGAAAAATCTCCTGAAAGTTTCATATTTCTTAAATATTTGAGATTATTATTAGTATATTTTTCACCTAAAAAAAGTAAAAATTTTCTTATTTCTTGTTGAAAAACTACGATAAGGGCTATCATACCAACTCCAATAACCTGCCCTAAAATCGTACCTAACATGCTCATATCAATTGCACGAACAATAAGCCAAATTATATAAATAATTACAATTCCAATACAAATTTTAACAGCCGCAGTTCCTTTAAGTAATTTGTAAAATTGATACAACAGCACTGTAACAATAAGAATATCAATTGCATCAATAATACGAAAATTAATAAATAAGAATATGGGCATAAAATCCTATAATTTATCTTTTTTAAAAAAAACAGAAAGCAAGTAATATTATTCCTTGCTTTCCACTAAATAATATTATTCAAATTTTTTAAAAGAGATTTTTATTTTTTCAATAGCATCTCTTAATTGAGTTTCAGAAATTACAAGCGGAGGAGCAAAACGAATAATGTTTCCATGAGTAGGTTTTGCCAAAACGCCGTTTTCTTTCATTTCTACGCAAACGTCCCAAGCTGTTTTTCCGTTTTTATTTCTGATAACAACTGCATTTAATAAACCTTTTCCTCTTACGAGCTCTATCATATCAGTTTTGATATTACGAATTTCTTCACGAAAAATATTGCCGAGATATTCTGCTTTTTCTGCTAATTTTTCTTCTTTAACAACTTCTAAAGCAGCAATAGCAACCATTCCGGCCAAAGGATTTCCTCCAAAAGTAGAACCATGTTCACCCGGTTTAATTGTTAGCATAATATCGTCATCTGCTAAACAGCAAGAAATAGGCATAACGCCACCGGATAAAGCTTTTCCCAAAATTAAAATATCAGGACGTACATTTTCGTGGTCGCAAGCTAATAATTTTCCTGTACGAGCAATTCCTGTTTGAACTTCATCAGCGATAAACAAAACATTATGTTTTTTACAAATATCATAACATGTTTTTAGATAACCTTCATCAGGGACAAATACTCCTGCTTCTCCTTGTATTGGTTCTAAAATGAAACCTGCTACTTTTTTACCATGTTTTTCTAAAACCTCTTCCAATGCTTTGGAGTCGTTATAAGGAATACGAATAAAACCCGGAGTTAATGGTCCGTAATCTGCAAAAGATTCCGGATCGTCAGACATAGTAATAATTGTAATTGTACGTCCATGAAAATTTCCGGAACAGCAAATCATTAAAACTTCATCATTTAGAATACCTTTTTTTGCAACTCCCCAACGGCGAGCTAATTTCAAAGCAGTTTCATCAGCTTCTGCTCCTGAATTCATTGGTAATACTTTGTCATAACCAAAATATTCAGTTACATATTTTTCATAATCACCAAGCACTGAATTATAAAACGCACGTGAAGTTAAAGTTATTTTTTTAGTTTGTTCAACTAATGCATTAATAATTTTTGGATGGCAATGACCTTGATTAACAGCTGAATAAGCACTTAGAAAATCGTAATATTCTTTTCCTTCACAGTCCCAAACAAGTGGACCTTCACCCCTATCAATTACTACTGGAAGCGGATGGTAATTATGAGCTCCATATTTTGCTTCTAATTCAATAAATTCTTGTGATGTTCTTTTTGTCATATTTTTTTTTGCAAATTTACGAAAAAATTATGAATTTTTATTATAACTTTAAAATTTTATTTAAAAAAATTCTCAAATCAATGTTATTATCATCAAAATTCCAGATTTGTTCGTAATTTACTCTCTCAAAATCTGTTGATAAAATACAATTTTGTTTGATTTTTAAAAAATGATGAACATTTTTCATTCTTTCTGCTAAAAATTCTTGCTCAGGTTGTTTTGGTGTAGGAATCAAAATTGCTCTCCGCCCGATTTTTGCTAAATCTAAAATTGATGTATATCCGCTTCTACAAATTATTTTCTCCGAAATATTAAAATAATTCAGTAATTCAATATCATCGCAATAATTTAAAAAAGAAATATTATTGATTTTACTTTTTCTTTCACAATAATTTGGCAACCCTCTAATTATCAATATGTTAAAAAATGATTTTTGAAATTTTGAAATTAGTAAATTTTCTAAAATACTTCGCTGCGGTTCCGGTCCTGATAAAATACAAAGAAATTTATATTTAATTTTTGATTCCTCAATAATTGATTTTTTAGAAAATCTTGAGATTGCACCTATATAAAATGTATTAATATTTTCAGTATTTTCCGATAATCGTCCTGCCAATGAAAAATTTTTATTTTCTATATCAGGAATGAGACAAAAATCAAATTTTTTCATAAAATATGTATTCACTTTTGAAGGTAAAAATGATTTTTTTTTCTGCTTTACATCTAAAAAAACATTAAGTTGGTGAGAAATAAAAAATGTTTTTATTTTATTACTAAATAAACCAAAGCGATTATCTGAAAAAATAACATCAATATTATGTTTTTTAATTATTTTGTATAAAACAATTTTTTCGTAAATTTCACTAAAAACATATCTTGCAAAATAACAATAAAAAAGAAAAGAAAAAGAATTTTTACGTCCATATTTAAGCGAAGGTGAATATATTTTGATATATTTTTGTTTTGGAAAATAATTTTTCAATAATTCAATTGATAAACCATCACCACCAATTATTACATTATGTTCTAATTGGAGAAGTGTCTTAATGATAGGAACATCTCTAGTAGCATGTCCTAATCCCCAGTTAAGCGGACAAAAAAGAATATTTTTTTTGCTATTTGACATTGGTCTTTTTAGTAATCTATGAATTTATTTTTATTTACCTTTCTCAAAATATTTCACATCTTTTCTAATAGAAGTTAACACCATTGAAATAATAATAATTATTGTTCCAAACAATAAAGTTAACGAAAAATTATCATATCCTAGTATTAAAGCAAAAATCACAGAAAAGACAGATTCAGAACAAGATAAAATTGATACAGTATTAGCAGATAATTTTGATTGTACCAATGTTTGGATATAGTAGGTTAATGCCGTTGCAATAATTCCTTCAAATATAATCCACCAAATACTTTTCAAAATATTTACATTAATAATATCTTTTTCAAAAAAATAAGAAGCAATAAAAGAAAAAATAGAGACAACTAATAATTGAACAGTAGTAAAATTTAAGAAATCAACATCTTTATTAACAAGAATTTTCTCAAGAACAATAAAATGAATTGCAAAAACAAGAGCACAAATAATAGTTAAAATATCTCCTGTATTAATAATAAATTGTTCTGCAAAAAAATCAGAAACAATCATTACTCCCACAAAACTAATTATTGCGAGTAATAATGTTTTCCATTCAAATTTCTTTTTTAGGAACATAAAAACTATTGGCACAAATATCACGAACAATCCTGTAAAAACACCATTTTTTGCCGGTGTTGTATAAGAAGCTCCAAATGTTTGCAAAACAAAAGCAATAAAAAGTAGTAATCCGGCTATAAAACCATATTTCAATTCTTTTTTACTGATTTTTGAAATTTCGCCTTTTTTATTCCTAAAAATATTTAACAATTGAGAAAATAGAAATAATGCAAATGCTCCAATCAAAAAACGAATTGCCAAAAATAAAAAAGGCGAAATTCCTTGAACCAATATTAATTTTACAATAATAAAACTAAAACCAAAAATGGTACATTGAAGTAATAATAAAAACGAATATTTAGTTTTAGTTGTCATTTTCTAATTCTTGAATAAAGAAAAATTTACAAACTAACTTGTTTTTCTGCGTATTGGTCAAGATATGAGTTTGAATTTTTTATTTCATACATTTTTACTAAAATATTTTTGATTTTAGCAGAATAATCTTTGTCAGTTGCCCAAGTACCTGTTAATTTGTCTATTGTAGCGGCTTTACCTTTTGGAACTACAAAATCATACCTTGGATCAATAATTTTATTTTGCAATTGTTCTTCTGAAGCATAAGCTTTTAAATGTTGAATATGAGCTCTTACTCCATTTGCTTCTGTTGTAAAATAATGTCCGACATTTGATTTGTTAATAGCTCCCAATCCGCAAAAATTATTTTGCTCTTTTTTTACTATTCCTTTATAACGTAAATAACCGGTTTCTAAAATCATTTGAGCAAAAGCAATATCATGATTTATTTTTTCAATTTTTGCTTCTTCAAGATAAATAGGAATTATTCTTTTTATTTTTTCCAAATCTCCTTCTTGAGAAGCGTAGAAAGAATAAAAATTCAACAAATCACTTTCTGTCATAATTCCTTCTCCTATAATATTAACAGGAACGCTATCTATGTTTATTTTCCCATTTTGGCTGAAAAGAAAATTTGAAAAAATCATTAATATTGTTAAGGCTATTTGGTTTTTCATTTGAACATAAAATTATATAGATTTTTACACTTTTTATTTTTAATAAAAAAAACTAATTAACAATACAAAATCAAATAATTTCACAATTTAATAAAAATATTTTCAGCAGTTTGTAACTTATTTTTTATATAATTATTAACAAAAAATTAACATTTTAATTAACAATAGGATAAAATATTTCAATAATTTTCAATTTGTTATATTATAGTTTTGAACTTTTTGATATTTTTGTCCAAAATTTGTTTTGTGCACTTACTTAAAAGTAAATTAGCAAAAAACAACTAAAAAGATTATTTTTGTAATAAAAATTAAAACCATTTTTTGTTTTTTATATTAAATTTGATTAAACAATAAAGCGATTATGAAAAAATATATTGATGAGTTCAAACATCTTAAGAGCATTGAAAATTATGATAAAGATGAAATTTTAATAGATGAAGAAGTTGTTATGCACAACTATACATTTCGATCAAATTATAGGTCGATATTGCCGGGAGGAATGGATAACAACAAAGATGATTTTGAATTTCGGTTAGGAACAAGCAGTAAACGTGAAGCAGATATTATAAACGAAATGCTTAATAAAACTGATGCTGAAATTATGGAAAATATTAATTTTCGTTATCATACTTTATCTTTTCGGAAAAACAAAAAATCAGATGGCATAATTTTAATGTTTCATGGATTTAATGAAAAAACTTGGACTAAATATCTCCCTTGGGCTAAATATTTAATGGAACATACCGGTAAAACTATTGTTCTGTTTCCTATCGCTTTTCACATGAACAGAGCACCTGCTACATGGAGTGATACTCGTACAATGTTCAATATCAGTAAACAACGAAAAATTTGTCATCCAAATCTTATAGCCTCAAGTTTATTCAATGTTGCAATAAGTACACGTATATATAACAAACCACAACGATTTATTTGGTCGGGATTGCAAACTTATTACGATGTTATTGACTTTATCAATATAATTAAATCCTGTCAGCATCCGCTTATTAATAGTAATGCGACAATAGATATTTTTTCGTATTCGATAGGAAGTTTATTAGCTGAAGTTTTAATGATGACTAACAAAAACAATTTTTTTGCTAATTCTAAACTTGTTTCTTTTTGTGGTGGTGCTGTTTTCAATCGTTTGTCACCGGTTTCAAAATTTATTTTAGACAGTGAAGCGAGTGTAAGTCTTTACTCTTACATGGTAGAACATATCGAAAGTCATTTAAACCGTAATAAAGTATTAGCCGAATTTTTAGGCTCAAATCATTTTGAAGGCATAAATTTTCGCAGTATGTTTGATTACAAAGTATTTACATCCGAACGAGAACAAAAATTCAGAAATATGGCAAACAGAATATATGCTATTGCTTTAAAACAAGATAGTGTCGTTCCTGCTTATGAAGTGATTAACACATTGCAAGGTTCGTTTCGTGATATTCCTATTCACATTGATATTTTGGATTATCCATACAAATATAAACACGAAGACCCTTTTCCAATTTTGAATAATATAGAAGATATTGTCAATGAATCGTTTACAAAAACTTTTGATTTGATTAGTGATTTTTTGAAAAAATAAATTGAGATAAATAACTCTGTGTTATTATAAAGAATTAGTTAGATTAAATATCTTGATTTATTTCAGAAAAAATAATTAATAACATTGTATCATACCTATTATATAATAAATGCCAAAATTATTATGATATTTATAATCTGAAATTTATTATTATATAAACAAACTACGTTGATAATAATTGTTTTAAGGTAATTCATGAATTTTTTATTATTTTTTCAACAAAAGTAAATTAAGAAGTGATTATTAAATATTAATATAGTAAATTTGTAAAAAAATAATAAAAATAATATTTTTAAGTTAATTCTTATAAAGAATAAAAATTGAAGAAAAGACAATTTGTAATAGTTAGTTTCATTATCATATTAATCATGATTATTACTGCTTGTTCAACAAAGAAAAATACAGGCTTATCTCGTTTTTATCATAATACAACATTAAAATATAATATATATTTTAATGGAAACGAAGCCTATAAACGAGGGATGAATCGAATTAAAAGCCAGAATGTTGATAATTATAATGAAATATTGCCTGTTTTTATAGATAGTAAGGAAGAATCTGTATCTTTAGCAGGAGGAGAAATGGATAAAGCAATTCAAAAATCTTCTAAAGGCATAAAATTGCATTCAATTACATCAAAACCTACAAATAAAAAGAAAGGAAATTCAAAAAGAGCCCAAGAATTTAATAAAAAGAAGGAATTTAATCGTTGGGTGGATGATGCTTATTTTCTAATGGGAAAATCTTATTTTATTAAAAGAGAATTTTTAGATTCAAGATATAATTTTGAATATATTATTCGACAATTTCCGGAAGAAGCAATTCGTTTTGAAGCATCAATATATTTAACCAGAAATTTTTTGGAACAAAGAGATTTTTCTAATGCAAAAGAAAGACTTGATTTAATTGAAGGACAAAAAGATTTTCCTACAAAATTTACCGGTCAATTAAATGCTACATATTCAGATTATTTTATAAAACAGAAACAATATGAAAATGCTATTCCAAAATTAGAAGCTGCTGTGAAATTTACAAAAAAAAGAAAAGAAAAACAACGATATATTTTTATTTTGGGACAAATTTATGAAAAATCGGGTAATCTAAATCAAGCTACAGAAATGTACGAACTTGCAATGAAAAGAAATAATGACTATAGTATGGTTTTTAATTCTCAAATCAACATAGCCAAATGTTATGCAATGCAAGGGAAAAATACAAAAGACATTCGTAAAAAACTCAATAAAATGTTGAAAGATGATAAAAATATTGAGTATCAAGATAGAATTTACTATGCAATAGCAGAAATTGATAAAAATTCTGGCGATATTAATAATGCAATTAAAAACTACAAGAAATCATCAGAAACAAGTGTCTCTAATGATTATCAGAAAGCGATTTCTTGTTTAAATTTAGGTGAAATCTATTATTCAAAATTAGATTATAAAAATGCACAAATTTATTATGATTCTACCATAATGTTTCTACCGGCTACTTATG
>JAITXI010000011.1 GCA_031284905.1 Bacteroidales bacterium | reverse complement strand
TCTTTTAATGCTAAAATAAAACTCTTTCGGGCTAATTTAAGAGGTCTGTCTGATAACGCTTTTTTCCTCTTTAGACTTCACAATATTTTTGCTTTCTCCCCATAAAATACGTCTGTCCCATTTTTTCTTGGTCTGTTGTTAAGTTTGTTTTCTGAATTTGATTTCGTATATCGTTGTATATTAACTAACGACAACGATTCTACAGAATAAGAAGTTCTTGAATACTACAATAAAAGCAGGACGAGTGAATTTTTTTTTGATATAACTAACAACGATTTTGGTTGAGGACATTTACCTTGTTCTGATATGAATTACGATACGGTGTACAGCTAACAACCTAAATAGAACTTGCGAAAGTTGAATAAAATATAAAATGTTAAGTAGTAAAATGAAAAATGTGTAAAATTAGAGTAAAAATTTTGTAATTAAATATTACTTTTGCATTTTAAATTGTAATAATAAATAACTATTAACTTTTATATTTTTCCATGCAGTCTAAAATTTTAGTTCCAACAAATTTTTCTAATAATGCAGATTTGGCTTTAAATCAAAGTGTTTATTTTGCAAAAAAGACAAATTCTGAAATTTATTTGCTTAATGTAATTCCTAAAATCAAAGATTCTGAATTGTATATTGCCGAAAAAGATATTGAAAGGGCACAAATTAAATTAGAAAAAATAATTTCATATATCGAAGAAAAACATAAATTAGTTATTCATTATAGAATTGGGAACGGAAGGGTTTCGACCGAAATATTAAATTCTGAAAAAGAAATACAACCGGATATGATTTTCCTTGGGACAGATATTTCTGAAAATCAATTACTTTCTGTTACTTTACGACTTATTAATAATGTAAATTGTCCGATTGTGATTTTCCATGGAATAAATAATGTTATTGGTTGCAAACATATTGTTTTACCATTAGATTTGACAAAGGAAACACAACAAAAAATTGAATTAACACTTAAAATTGCAAAGATTTATGATTCTATTGTTCATATTATTTCGTTAACATTTTTGGAACAGGAAAAAATCACAGGTCAATTAACAAAACAAATAGAAGATGTTAGTTCAATTTTTAAAGAAAATAATGTAGAGTGCTTCAGTAAATTGATTTTGTCAAAAAATTCGTCGGAAATCAGAGCAAAAACTATAAACGATTATGCAAATGAAAATAAAGCAGATTTAATTGTAATAATGACACGTCAAGAATCCAAAATTCAAACATTCTTTACAGGTAGTACTTCCTCAAAATTAATAAAAACAGCACAAGTACCGGTAATGTGTATTCGTCCTAAAGAATGTTGAAAATATAAAATAAATAATTATTTTGTCTGAAAGTTATTTTATTATCTTATCCAAAATGTCCCTGGCGGCATCTACATGAATTAACAAATTTATAGTTTTTAATTTTATAAAATCTTCGCTATAAAAACGATAACCTTTATTTGTCCCATCGAAAGCACCACTGCCGGAATCTTTAATTAAATACCAATTTTTGCCGTTAAAATTCTGATACCCAACAATATGTATGCAATGATCATCTGTTGTGGTATTATTTTCCAAACGCATAAATCTTGCATCTTCGTTTATATATTCCGATGGAATATCAAAATTTGGAATTACAGCTACTTCAATAATTTGGTCATATCCCGGTTCCGAAACATCGCCGCAAATACTGATTGAAAATCCTTTTGTAATTGCATTTTTTACCAGAAACATGAAATCATTCAAATTTACATTATAATAATTAGAATTATGCCACCAATTATCAGGTTCTTTTAGTTCATGTTTTTCGTTATATGGAAATTCTTTAGTGGACATAAAACTAAAATAATCTTGATAATTAACCTTCAAATAATCAGTAAGAAAAGATTTTGGTGTATATTCTTTTCCTTGATAGATAAATTTTTCCGGAGGAGTTCCGATATATTTTTCCAAAATTGATTTTATAGTAGTAATAGTAACAGCACTATCCCATAATTCTGTCGTTTTTGTATATTGAAGAAAAGAATTTATTTCGTCAAACATTTTTGAATGGTCGTTGTAGTTTCGTCCGTTTTTAAGTCCGGAAAATGTTTCTTTGGGCATCAAACCGTAATTTTGCATAATACGAAGAATTGCATTAGATTCACTTCCTTCGCCAATATTTGTATTTCCTTTCGTTTTTACAAATTCGTTAGCTCTGTCGATATATTCAAAATAAGCCACAAACATTTCTGATAATTTTACTTCAATTTTATTTTGACGATAAATTTCCGATTCGATAAATGACGTTGCGGCATAATCCCAGCAAGTTCCGCTATTTCCTTGCGAAACAGGTTTATTGTGAAAAACAGTTTGATATTTTGAAATATCAGTCGGATATTTTTTCCCGTCAAAATCCATTCTGAATTTTTCTGTTTGCTTTATACCTTGTTCTTCCGCAGATTTCCCCGTAATATCTTTCATTATTACGCTATTGTAAAAACCAATAGGATAAATTACAAATTTGCCCTTATCAATTTGAGCATTGCTAATATTAAAAATTAATATTCCAATAATAATAATTTGAAATTTTTTTCTAATGTGAATTTTAAAGACGTTCATAATATTTTTTTTTAATTTGCAATTTCAATTTTTAATTTACTGAACATTCGCAAGTTCCATAACTTATTGAATTTTAATAAAAAAACAAAATCCTACGACACAAAAGTATAAAAATTATTTCAAAACTCAAAAATTATTTTACCCTTTAAATGAAAGTCAATTCAAACACTTTTTGTAATTTTAACACGCTACTCTTTATAACAAACCCTTAATTCGTGTAGCGATATTCTGTATATAGTAAATTTTACAAATCAAAGTACTATAATGAATTTTTGCATAATCTCAATTAAAAGGAGAAATTTATTTTCTAAAAGGAGATAAAAATAATATCTACCATAATAGCGAATGTGATAAAAAATATAAAAAAAACATTTTGTAATTTAAAAAAATTTCATTAACTTTATCTTGAAAAAACTAAAAAAACTAAAAAAATAACTTTTGAAAATTCATAAAAAAATGTTAAATTTGTAGGTTGAAAAATATAAAAAATTTCAGATTGATGATATTAGTTTGTATGAAAAATTTTAGCTTGCAAGCGTAAATCAAAAATTTTAAATTGTAAATAAAAATAGTATGACAGAAAAAGAGATTAAAAAAAATGCAGGAAATTTTGAAAATAATAATAACGATTATTCCGCAGATAGTATTCAAGTATTAGAAGGATTAGAAGCTGTCCGAAAACGTCCGGCAATGTATATCGGAGATGTCGGAGAAAGAGGCTTACATCATTTAGTTTACGAAGTTGTTGATAATTCAATTGACGAGGCATTAGCAGGATATTGTAAAAATATTATTGTAACAATTAATGAAAATAATTCAATAACTGTTGAAGACGATGGGAGAGGTATTCCTATTGATTTTCATGAAAAAGAACAAAAATCTGCATTAGAAGTTGTAATGACAGTCCTTCATGCCGGTGGAAAATTCAATAAAGAATCCTACAAAGTTTCAGGCGGATTGCATGGTGTAGGAGTTTCTTGCGTAAATGCACTTTCAAAAAAATTAATTGCAACTGTTAGAAGAGATGGAAAAACATATTCTCAAGAATATTCAAAAGGTTTTGCGTTAGATAATGTTAAAGAAATTGGAACATCTACTAACACAGGAACTACAATTGAATTTCTTCCGGACGATTCAATTTTTATCCATACCGAATATAAATTTGATATTTTAGCAGTTCGTATGCGTGAATTAGCTTATCTAAATAAAGGAATTTATCTCACCTTGATTGATAAACGCGAACTTGATGTTGATAATAATCCAAAAACAAAACAATTTCATTCGGAAAAAGGTTTAATTGAATTTGTAGATTATTTAGATGAAGGTCGTGAAAAATTATTTGCTGTACCTATTTATTTGGAAACGGAAAAAAATGGAATTCCTATCGAATTGGCTTTACGATATAATACCGGTTATACCGAAAATATTCATTCTTATGTGAATAATATTAACACAATAGAAGGCGGACAACATTTAACCGGATTTCGTAGAGGTTTAACTACAACTCTAAAATCTTTTGCCGACAAAAGTGGTGCTTTGGCAAAATTAAAATTTGATATTGATGCAGCTGATTTTCGTGAAGGACTTACGGCGGTAATTTCTGTAAAAGTTCAAGAACCTCAATTTGAAGGTCAAACGAAAACTAAATTAGGAAATGAAGATGTTCAAGCTCCTGTTTCTCAATCAGTTAGTACTGCTTTAGAAAACTATTTGGAAGAAAATCCAAAAGAAGCTAAATTAATTATTGATAAAGTAATTTTAGCTGCAACTGCCAGAAATGCTGCCAGAAAAGCAAGAGAATTAGTTCAACGAAAAAATGTTTTAACAGGTGGTGGGCTTCCCGGTAAATTAGCCGATTGTTCGGATAGAGATGCTGTTAATTGTGAATTATATTTAGTCGAAGGGGACTCTGCCGGTGGCTCTGCAAAGCAAGGTCGAAATCGTAATTTCCAAGCTATTTTGCCTTTAAGAGGTAAAATCTTAAATGTTGAAAAAGCTATGGACCATAAAGTTTTTGACAGTGAAGAAATTAAAAATATTTATACAGCACTTGGGGTTACTATCGGAACTGAAGAAGATAGTAAAGAACTTAATATTGAAAAACTTCGTTATCATAAAGTAATAATTATGACTGATGCCGATGTTGATGGAAGTCATATCGCTACTTTAATTATGACATTTTTCTTCCGTTTTATGCGTCCAATAATTGATGCCGGACATTTGTATATTGCAACTCCGCCACTTTATTTAGTGAAAAGAGGAAAACAAGAACAATATGCATGGACTGAAAGTCAACGTTTAGAATTGGTTGGAACTTTAGGAAAAGGAAACGAAAACGCACTGCATATTCAACGGTACAAAGGTTTGGGAGAAATGAATCCGGAACAATTATGGGATACAACAATGAACCCTGCAACAAGAACTCTCAGAAAAGTTTCTATAGATAACGCAATGGAAGCCGACAGAATTTTCGCAATGTTAATGGGCGACGAAGTAGCTCCACGCCGTGAATTTATTGAAGCTAACGCTACTTATGCTAAAATTGATGCTTAAAGACTTATACGCTGTTAGAACCAAGACAAGAATACATGAAACGAAAAATGGTCAAATGGAGCAAAGTTTAATAATTAATTTCAATTTATTTTTATAAAAATCACAACAATCATAAAAAATCATAGTTCAGACAATCATTATGGTAAGAATAGTATATTTAGTTTTAATTTTCATTGTAATATTTTTGTTAATATTCTTTATCACTAAAGCTATTATTGAGACAAAGAAAAGCGATTCGGATTTTGATTTAGACCAAAAATCTTCTATCGCTGATGAGTTATTAAAATTAAAAGCATTAAAAGAAAGAGGCGTAATTACAGAAGAAGAATTTGAAAAATTGAAAAATAAATTGTTGAAAAAGTTATAAAAACTGTTTTTTTGTTTTGAAATTATCTGTAATTATAGTTAATTATAATGTAAAACATTTTCTCGAACAATGTTTAATATCAGTTTTGCGAGCTGCCCGACATTGTGAAACGGAAATTTTTGTTGTTGATAATGATTCAGTGGACGGTTCTTGTTTAATGGTGAAAGAAAAGTTTCCAACAATAAAACTAATAGAAAATAAAAAAAATTATGGTTTTTCCTATGCTAATAATCAGGCAATTAGACAATCAATAGGAGAATATATTTTACTTTTAAATCCTGATACCATAATAGAAGAAAAAACATTAAAATTAATTACCGATTTTATGGACAACATGCCTGATGCAGGTGCTTTAGGTGTTAAAATGATTGATGGAAAAGGAAAATTCTTACCGGAATCAAAAAGAGGACTTCCTACGCCGGATGTAGCTTTCTACAAAATCTTCGGTTTATCAAAAATCTTTCCAAAATCAAAAAAATTCGGTCAATATCATCTTACATATTTGGATAATTCAGAAATAAATAAAGTAAGTGTACTTTCCGGAGCTTGTATGCTGGTACGAAAATCTGTTTTGGATAAAATTGGGCTACTTGATGAAACCTTTTTTATGTATGGCGAAGATATTGATTTATCGTATCGAATAACTTTGGCCGGAAATAATAATTATTATTTCCCTGATACTACAATTATTCATTATAAAGGCGAGAGTACAAAGAAAGCAAGTGCAAATTATGTTATTGTTTTCTATAAAGCAATGATAATTTTTGCAAAAAAACACTTCACTTCACAACGTGTTCGTTTATTCTCTTTTTTAATTAATTTAGCAATTTATTTAGTTGCTACGCTATCTATTTTATATAGATTTGCAAAAAAAATTGTTACTCCAATAATAGATTTTATAATAATATTTTCAGGTTTATTAATAATCACAAATATTTATGAACATTATGCCCTTGGTTTTCAATTTAAACTCGAAAAAATTATACTTTTATATATAATATATTCTTTGATATGGATTCTTTCTTTTATATTTTCCGGTGCTTATGATAAACCATTGAAAATAAGTAATTTATTTAAGGGAATTGGATTTGGAACGCTTTTTGTACTTATTTTCTTTGCGCTTCTTCCTGCTGATTTAAGATTTTCTCGTTTTATTATTTTCTTAGCAACAACTTGGAATCTTTTGCTAATTCCACTAATTAGATTTTTACTTCATTTTACAGGAAGAAATACTTTTAAAGTAGTTTTGCCTAGTGAAAAAAGAGTTGCAATTGTCGGACAGAAAGAAGAATGTCTTAATTTAGTAAAAATATTAAATAATAATAACCCTAAAATTAAAGTTACAGCTTTTGTAAATCCATTATTAGACGAAGATAATAATTTTTTTATCGGTTCTTTTGACAAATTAGAAGAAATTGTATCTATAAATAAAATTGATGAAATTATTTTTTCTATTAATAATTTTAGCACTCAACAAATAATAAATACGATGTTGAATTTGCAAAATAAAAATATTGATTATAAAATTGCAAGTGCTGATGGTTTTTCGGTGATTGGAAGTAATTCTATAAATAGGTCAGGGGAGTTGTATAATATTAATATTAACAGCATTACAAACACAGAAAATAAAAGAAAAAAACGAACACTCGATTTTATAACATCGTTAATATTTATTTTGTTTTTCCCTATTTTAGTTTTTTTTGTAAAAAATAAATATAAAATGTTGATAAATTTGTTTTCAGTCTTAATTGCTAAAAAAACTTTCGTAGGTTATTCTGTTGATAAAAACGAAAATGTATTTTTGCCAAAGATAAAAAAAGGAATTTTTTCTCCATTAAATTTATATAACAATGAAAAAATAACTAGCGATATTGAACAGCATATAAATGTATTATATGCAAAAGATTATAAGATTTTAACTGATATAACAATAATTTGGAAATCATGGCAAATGATAGGAAAGTATTAGAAGATGAGCTTCTGAAAATTAGAAAAGCTGATATTCATGATTTGAATTTTTTATTTTCTTTGGAAAATAATTCTTCTTTATGGTATGTTAGTGATACTTATTCTCCTTTTTCTAAATTAGATATTCGACAGCATTTAGAATCAAGCGTTTATGATATTTATACAACAAAACAGCTACGTTTGATTATCGAAAATAAAGCCATTAATGATTATTGTGGAATTGTAGATTTATTTGAATTTTCGCCTTTACATTTACGAGCAGGAATTGGAATAGTTATTTGCGAGAAATATAGAGATATGAAAATTGCAACTAATGCTCTTCAATGCGTAATTGATTATTGTGTTAATGTATTGATGTTAAAACAGTTATGGTGTTATATAGACGAAAATAATATTAATAGTATCAAATTATTTAAAAAACTAAATTTTGAACAATCCGGATTTTTAAAAGCATGGAAAAAAACTCCAAACGGATTTATGAATGTTTATGTTTATCAATTGATATTCTGATTTTCATGTGAATTATTATCTTATAATTCACCCATTATTTTTCCATCAAATTTCATGTTTTTATGAAAATTTTTTCTGTCTTTCCGGGATTTTAGTATTTAATCCCTAACTCCGCTCAATTTAGGTAGTTAAATTACATAAATAACTGTGATACAGAAAATTAGCTAAATTATTTAAGTAACCTAATTAGGTTGTCTGTAATTTAACTTAAATCGT
>JAITXI010000222.1 GCA_031284905.1 Bacteroidales bacterium | reverse complement strand
TTATGAAAAAGTTTTTTTGTTTAATTTGTGTTTGTTATATTACTTTTTCTGTATTTTCTCAAAATGAAGATGCGCTGTTTCTTTCATTAGATAGTTGTCGAAATTTAGCCATAAAGAATAACAGTAAATCAAAAATTGCTGATTTACAATTAGATAAAATAAAGTTTGAAAAAAAAGCATATTTTGCTGAATTTTTTCCTAAAATTTCTGCAAACGGAATGTATTTATTGACTTCCGCAACAATGAATTATAACACTCGTTTCGATTTGTCAAATACATCACTTCCCGGAATTATAGATAATCTTCCGATTACAATTCCACCGCAATATTCAGGATATTTGGATATGATTTATAAATCAATTGGTTTTGACCTTGATATTACTATAAAACCAAATAATACTTTTCTTGTAGGAGCTCAATTTGAACAACCTATTTTTTGGGGAGGGAAAATCATAACAGCAAATAGAATGGCAAAAATGACACTGCAATTAGCTGAAATAAATAAAAATCGTTCAAATTCAGAAATCATTGCAAAAACAGATGAAGCCTATTGGTTATTAGTGAAAGCTACAAATTTATTAGAAATTGCAAAAAACGCCAACGAAATTTTATTATTTTTATCTAAAGAAGTTGATAATGGAATCGAATTAGGAATGATTTCAACAAACGACAAGATGAAAATTAATTCAAAAATAAGTGAATCTGAATTAAATATTCGACAAGCTGAAAATGGAATAAAACTTGCAAGTATGAATCTTTGCCATACAATTGGAATAAATATGTTGTCAGAAATTAATCCGACAGATACTCTTTCAGAAAATTTTCCCAATAGTTTATCAACACAACAACCTGATGTTTCTATCCGTCCGGAATTTTCTCTACTTAATAAACAACTTGAAATACAAAAACAACAGATAAATCTTGTACGGGCTGATTTTTTGCCACAATTGGGTGTTACCGGAGGTTATAATTATATTAACGGATTAAAGCTAAACGATGAAAAACTGTTTGACAGTGGTTCTTTTATGGCTTTGTTTTCTTTAAAAATTCCACTGTTCAATGGATTAAAAGGTTATAATAAAATAAATTCTGCAAAAGTTGAATTAAAAATTGCTGAAATGCAAACTCAGGATAATATAAATTTGTTACAATTGGAAATGCAAAAATCTTATAATTCGCTAGATGAAGCATTTTTTGCCATTCAAGTACAAAAAAAAGAAACGAAACAAGCTGAAGAAAATTTTAGAATTTGTAAAGATAGACACGAATTAGGATTCGATTCAATGGCAACACTTTTGGAGGCACAAGCTTTATTATATCAAGCTCAAAGTAAATTTATTGAAACAAAAACAAATTTTAAAATTGCCGAATCTGAATATTTGAAAGTAACAAATGGTTTTTAGAAAGGCAAAGAAGAAAATAAATTTTTCATAAAAGAAACAATAGGGTTGAAAAAATAAGATTTTTGTAATTCAATAGAAAAATCCATTTTCTCAGATAGATATTTTACAAAAATAAATAATCCTCCAATAATTAATATTGCCTTACAAAATCCAAAAATAAAACCCAATAATTTATTCAGCCAATTTATTTTCACAATTTTAGCTACTCTCGTAAGAATTTTAGCAAAAATAGCAACCAAAACAACAATAATAATAAATGTAATTATATAAGCAATTATTGGTAAATATTCCGAACATACAAAATCTTTGCCTTCCAATAAATTAAAGATAAGATGTGCAAATTTTGTTGTTAAAAAATATCCTGCAATTAACGCTAAAAGGGAACCAATTTCCACGATTAAGCCATTTTTTAAGCCTTTAAATGCGGAAAATATTATTATTATTATTATTGCGATGTCTAAAATTATCATTTTCTGTTATTTTTGTGGATTATTTGTGTTTTTTACAAATTTAATAAAAATAATATTATAAAAATAAAAATGGCGATAAAATTTTACCGCCATTTTTTATTAATATTTTCAAAATCCAAAATTTATTTTTCAGGTGTTAAAAATACTTTTACATAATTATTCATGTCAAAATATTTTTTTGCTGCATCAGTCATTGATTTTATTGAGATTTGAGAATTTACTAAATTCAAATAATCTGTATATTCTTTTGATGTAGTAATACCGTCATTTATATCTTCTAAAAGACTTCTCCAATAAGAATTTTCTTTTGTTTCGGTTTCAAATTCACGTTTTTCTTTTTCAATAGTTTTGTTAATTTCAGTTTCTGAAATTTCTCCATTACGTAGAGCATCTATTATTGCCAAAGATTTCGTAAAGAGCTCTGTTTCTCTTGCAGGATCACAACTAAAGAATATTTGAACTGCATAATGAGGATAAGGTAAAGCCGTAAATTGTGGATATGCTCCAATAGTATAAACGCCACTTTCTTTTTCACGAATATCCTCTAATAGTCTGGTTGTTAATATTTTACAAATAGCATCAAGTTGGAGATTATTTAAAGGATTATATTCAGTTTCACCATGAAATAAACAAATTTCCATACATTTCGGGTCGTTTCCTAACAAAACTTGTTTTTCAACTTTTCCTTTCACAGGGCGATTTCCCAAATCTTTATATATTTCTGTTCTTTCAACTCCTTGAAGAGAGCCTAAATATAATTCTACCAAAGGTTTTGTGGTTTTAGCATCAATATTTCCAATTAGATAGAACGTGAAATTTATTGGATCGGAAAAACGATTTGTATAAATAGATTTTATTCTATTGAAATTTGCTTCGTCAAGAATTTCAGGGGTCATAGTACGAGCACGGAAATTTCTGTCTGAAAAAATCCAGCCAATAGAATCTTGCCATACTCTTTCAGGAGATAAGGAATTATTTTCCAATAAAGGTTTTGTTTTATTGATATATGCTTTAAAAGCACTTTCCGTTACTTTAGGGTCGGTGAATTGAACGTAAACCATTTGTAATAAAGTTTCTAAATCAGCAATAGAAGAACTTCCTGAAACTGTTTCAGAAATTTGACCGATATAGGTACGAAAACGAACATTTTTATCTGATAAAAATTTTTGAAGGTCTGTTTTGTCGAAAGGACCCAAGCCACTTTCCGCAGCAACCTCCGCAGCAATTGAAGCACTTATAAAATCTTTGTCTGATACTAAAGATGTCCCCCCATTACTTTTTGCATAAAACAAAATTTCATCATCTTTAAAATTTGTTGGTTTAATTACGACTTTAATTCCATTTTTTAATGTCCATGTTTCATATTCTAATTCTTTGTTTTTTTCAACTTTTGCTATTTTGCCTTTTTGTGGCATTTTGGAAATTAAATTTGCATTATTTTCTTTATTTATGTATGGTTCAACTTTTTGTTTTAAAGCTTCATTATATGTTTTTAAAACGTCTTCTTCTGTTGGAACAGTTACTCCATTTTTTTCCGGTAAAATTAATACTATTACTAAATTTTCTTCAGTAATCTGTTCTTTTGCCATTTCATTTATTTCGTTTAGCGTAATTTCCGGGATAAATTTATTTGCAAGCGCATATTCATATTCTATTCCGGGGAAAGGAACGTGTGGATATAAATAATGTGTTTTATATTCATTTACATAACCTGAAGATTTTTGTTTTTCACGTTCGTTATACATTTTTTCATAAGATTTAAGAATAGATTTTTTCACTCTATCAAGTTCCGGTTCTGAAAAACCAAATTGTTCCATTCTATTATTTTCAATAGTTAAAGCATTTAGAGCTTTTTTGTAATCATTGTTTTGCAGCATTGCAAAATTCATAAAAACTTGTACGGGTCCTACAAGATTATCAATTCCGGCTTGAGCCATAACAAATGGAGGGTTTTCTTGATTTGTAAGTTCTGTTAGACGATTGCTCAACATTTCAGACAAAATATTTTCTCTTAAACTTTTTACATAATCAGCAACTGTTACTTGTGGTTCTGCTTTGTGTTTGTAAAGCATTTGAATCATTGAAGATGGGATTTCTTTATCTGATGCAACATTAATAATTGGTTTTGGGTTATCAGGAATTTCCGTATAAACTCTTTCTCGAGGATTTTTTACAGGTTCTATTTTTGAAAATATGTTTTTCACTTTTGTTTCCATTTCTTTTGCATCGAAATCTCCAACTAATACAACTGCCATTAAATCGGGACGATACCAATCTTCGTAAAATCTCAACAATACATCTCTATTAACATTATCTACGATTTCCATTTTTCCGATAGGTGATCTGAAAGCGTAACGGGAATTATTAAAAATAGCTTTTAGCATATTTTCTTGAACTCTATACATAGCTCCTTGGTGCATTCTCCATTCTTCGTGAACGACTCCACTTTCAGCAGCAATTTCGTCTTGTTCAAAAGAAATTTCGGTAGCCCAATCATGGAGAACTAAAAGCCCTTTGTCGATAAATCCCATGCTATCTGTTGGAACTGTAAATCCATAAACTGTTTCATCAAAAGAAGTGTAAGCGTTTAAATCGGCACCAAATTTCATTCCTATTGATTCTAAATAGTTTATCAACTCATGTTTAGGGTAATTTGTTGTTCCGTTAAAAGCCATGTGCTCTGTAAAGTGAGCCAAACCTTGTTGGTCTTCATCTTCTAAAACAGAACCGGCGTTAATTACTAATGTAAATTCAGCTCTTTTTTCAGGAACAGCGTTTGTGCGAATATAATAATTCATTCCATTGGGCAAAGTTCCTGTTAATACTTTTGGGTCTTGAGGTAATTTATCATTTAATCCAATGTTTTGAGAAAAAACAGTAGAAAAACTGATAAAAAAAGTTAAACATATAATTAATAGTCTTTTCATTTTATAAAAATTTATTTGTTAATATTTATTTTAAATCATTTATTGAAATATTTGAGGGTAAAAGTTTTGAAAAATCAGCTGAATATTCGTATAAATCTCTAAACACTGTTGAAGAAATAAAAGAATGTTCCGGTAGGGTCAATAAAAAAAAAGTTTCAATTTCTTTTTGAATATTTTTGTTGGCATGAGCAATAGTTTGTTCGATTTCAAAATCTAATACTGTTCGTAATCCTCTGATTATAACCTTACTATTATTTTCTTTGCAAAAATTTACGGTTAATTCGGAATATGATTTTACTGAAATTTTAGAATTTTCATGAAATACTTTTTCTATTATTGAAATTCTTTTTTCTAAGCTGAATAAACAATTTTTAGAATTATTTACCCCAATAGCAATAATTATACTATCGAAAAATGGTAATGCTCTGTTTACAATAGATTCATGTCCAATCGTAAAAGGGTCAAACGAACCCGGGAAAACAGCTATATTTAATTTTTCATTCAAAATTAAGAAAGTTTATTTTTAATAATTTCAGATAAAGTTTTATTGTCTGTTTGTCCGGATAATTTTTTATTTGCGACAGCCATAACTTTTCCCATATCTTTGAGAGAAGAAGCTCCAACTTCATTAATAATTTCAGCAACAATCGCCTCAACTTCTTTGGCAGACATTTGTGCCGGTAAATAATTTGAAATTATTTGTGCTTGAAAAATTTCCGGTTCATATAAATCCTGTCGATTTTGAGCTTTATAAATTTCGGCAGCATCCTGACGTTGTTTTACAAGTTTTTGAATAATTTTTAATTCTTGGTCTTCAGGAATTTCATTATTTCCGCCTTCGGCAGTTTTTGCTAACAAAAATGCAGCTTTTACAGCTCTTAGAGCTTCAAGTTTTTCTTTTTCTTTAGCAAGCATTGCTTTTTTTATATCTTCATTAATTTGGTTAAATATACTCATAACAGTTTAACTTTTAGTTTCAAAATTTTCAATTTTGTCAATATTATTTTCAATTGTGTTCGTATCTTTTAGATAACTATAATTTTCTTTATTGAAAGAGCCGTTTTTACTAAAATAATCTGTATCAACAACAACCTCTTCTTTTATTTGTGGGAAAATAATTGGTGCATTTGGATTTACAGGAATTGGGATGTCGGGTTCACCCGGAATATCGCCTTCTTCAAAACCTGTAACAATAATTACAACGCGTAAATCTTCATTTAGAGAAGGTTCACTCATCATTCCCCAAATTTTTGGAATATTATCTCCAGCAGATTCGTTTAAATATTTCATAATATGGTTACGTTCCGGAATTGTCAATTGGAAAATTTCTTCACTTTCGTTTGTCGATAAAACTATTATTGCTTTTTGAGCGCCATTTATATTGTTATCTCTTAATAAAGGAGAATCTAAAGCAGCTTTAATAGCCTTTAAATCCCGACCTTCACCATTAGCAGCACCTATTCCAATTAAGGCTCTTCCGGAATTTTTCATTGTTGACGAAATATCATTAAAGTCAATGTTTATTTCACCTTTTTTTGTTGAAATATCTGTAATTGCAATTACGGCATTTACTAAAATTGTATTTATTTGTTCGTATGCTTTTTTAATTCCACAATTACAATATTCATTAGTTTTTTCATTATCAATAATAATCAACGCATCAACGTTTTCTTTCATTCGTTTAATTCCGTCTTCTGCTTGTTGAAGTCGTAATCTACCTTCATCAATATAAGGCGTAATAACAACTCCAAGAGTTAAAATGCCTCTATCTTTTGCAGCTTTTGCTATTTCGGGAGCAGCTCCTGTTCCTGTTCCTCCACCCATTCCTGCCACAACAATTACCATACTTGTTTTTCCGTCAATGGCAACGGTTGGTGCATCCAGAATTTCTTCAACTTCTGAAATATTTTCTATTGCTGCTTCTTTTCCTACAACAGGATTATTCCCGGCTCCTCTGCCTCCAAGTACTGTTTTCCCTAAAATAATATGTATTGGTGCAAGATTTCTATTTAAATCCTGAATATCTGTATTACAAGCAATTAAATCTACATTTGCTACTCCTTTCGTACAGAGTAAATTTAGGGCTTGTCCGCCGGCGCCACCAACTCCAATAACTTTTACTTCTTGAAATTCAATTTTCGGAGCACTTGGTTCTATGTTATTGTTAAATACTGACATATTATTATGATTTATTATTTACGATTTTAAGTCTAAAATATTTTTGGTTCAATCTAAAATCATAAATGTTAAATTTTTCTACAAATTTAACATTATTTTCACAATTTACAAATAAGATTTTTGAATCTTTGCGTTAATTAAACAAAAACATAACCACAAGAAACACAGGGTTTTATACAAAAGACACAATAAATAGTGAACGATAAGAACAACTATTAAAATTATTAACCACAGAGAAATAAAAAAAATTTGGGAAATAAAATATTTTAATTTATCTTTATAAAATAAATTTTTTTCATTATGAAAAATGTTGCTATAATAATAATTATTTCATTTGTTTCAACAATTGTATTATCACAAAATACTCTATTAACGATAACAGATTCATCTGATAATAATCCACTCTCTAATATATTATTATTAGATACATATAATAATATATTAGGAATATCTGATGATAAAGGTATTTGCTTCATTAATCCCGAAATAATAAGTTCTGATCAAATTATTCTTTTTTCTTATATTTATGAAAAAAAAATTGTAAATATTTCGGATTTGTCAAATCAAACTAATATAAAACTCAAAAAAAACAATTCTATTAAAGATGAAAATATTATATCGGAAATAAATAAATATTTTCCCTATTTGATTCTTAAAAAATGTTTGGATACAAAATCTGCAATGTTACAGTTTAAAGAAAATTATATTTGTAATTTAAGCAATCTGTTTATGAATTTAAAAGAAAATAAGGTAATGAACGAAGAAAATGAGGTTTATAAAATTCAGGTTGATTATAACAGAAAATATAACATTAAAAGTCCAAAAAGAAAATTTTTTGATATTTTTTTAACAGATAATTTTTGGGGAGATGAATTAAGAAATAAATACTTTTATCCTTTTTATAAAAATAAGAATTATGATTATACAATTGAAAATTATTATTATAATGAATATATAGATAAAAAAATAATACAAATTAATGTTAAAAGTAAATCACATAAAAAAAACTTAAATTCAATAATTTTTGTATCGTATCCCGATTACAAATTATTGAATTATGAGATTATTATTAAAGAAGAAGATAAAAGTTATATTGGACCTACAAACTATTTGATTTATTATTCAATAGAAAATAGTTTGCCAATTGCAATAAAGTCTAAATTTGTGAGCATATCTAATGGTACGGAACAATTATCCAATTATTTTATAACGTTAGAAAATAATGAGAAAAATTTATCTTTCAAGGCGAAAAGATAGAAGGAATTGAAATGGTATTTTAATAATAAAAAAAACAAAATTCAATGCCATGAAAGTTTTTTTAGGAATAGGTGGAAATTTAGGAGATCGCAAAAAAAATATCGAAGATGCTATATTTTTTATTTCAGAAAAGATTAGTATACCACTAAAAATCTCAAGTAATTATTTGAGTGAGCCATGGGGATTTCAACACAAAAAATATTTTTTAAATGCAGTTGTTGTAATTGAAACAGATTTATATCCGGATAAAATTTTAGAAAAAATATCAGATATAGAAACAATTATGAAAAGAATTAGAGAAAAAAATTCTTACGAAGGAAGAACTATAGATATAGATATTTTATTTGTGGATAATAAAATTATTAATAGCGAAAATTTACAAATTCCTCATCCGAAATTGCACGAAAGATTATTTGTTTTAACGCCATTAAACGAAATTTTTCCGGACTTTATACATCCGGTTTTTAATAAAAAAATATCGGAATTATTGGATTTATGTGAAGATAAATCTAATATCAGAAGAATACAAAATAAAATTTGATTAAAAATATTGTATGGAAACAGAAAATATTCATGAAAAATTTATGCGACAAGCGTTGCTCGAAGCTGAAAAAGCTCTAAAAAATGGAGAAGTTCCAATTGGAGCAGTTATTGTAAGTAATAATAGAATTATTGCACGAGGATATAATCAAACCGAACAGTTAAATGATGTTACGGCTCATGCTGAAATAATTGCAATAACTTCAGCAACAAATTTTCTTGGGAGTAAATATTTAAAAAATTGTTCGTTGTATGTTACGATTGAGCCTTGTGTTATGTGTGCTGGAGCTATTGCTTGGGCACAAATTCCAAACCTGATTTTTGGAGCTTTTGATAGTAAAAAAGGGTTTTATCTTTTTAATAAAGCAATTCTAAATTCAAAAGTAAATATTATAAATGGAATTTTAAAAAATGAATGCTCTAAAATTATTAAAGATTTTTTTGAAAAAAAACGGAAAAATTAATATTAATAATTTGTACATTTTAAAACCACATTTAGCATTATTTGTAGTAATACTAAAACGCTGTCAAATTAGCAAATAATGTCATTTTTTAATCTTTTGTAAAATTTATATTATTTTCTTTTATTAGTTGAATTCTCAAAAAGCAATCTAAGTTGTAAGTTCTGCAAAAACTTCTTCTATAGAGCGTTCTTTCACTTGCATACTTAAAACAGCAAAATTATTATGCACAGCGAAATTAAATACATCTTGTCGAATATCTTTATTTTGATTAAATTCAACTAAATATTTATTTTCACCAAGATTCATAATTTTATTAATTCCGATAATTTTTTTAAATTCAAATTCGTTAATTTTTTTTGAAAATTCTATTAACAATGATGAACTATTTCCAATTCCAACATTCTGAATATCAGTTATATTGTTATTTGCAACAATTTTCCCCTTATTAATAATAATAATTTTATCACAAATTGCTTCAACTTCTTGCATAATATGAGTTGAAAGCATTACCGTTTTTTCTTTTCCAAGATTTTTAATGAGATTTCTGATTTCAATAATTTGATTTGGATCTAATCCGGAAGTTGGTTCGTCTAAAATTAAAATTTGCGGGTCGTGAATTATTGCTTGTGCTAATCCAACTCTCTGACGATAACCTTTTGATAATGAACCGATTTTCTTTGTTTTTTCCGGTTCTAATCCTGTCATGGAAATAATATCTTTTATTCGCTGTCCTTTATTTTTTATTTTATAAATTCCTGCTACAAATTGCAAATATTCAACAATATACATATCTACATATAAAGGATTATTTTCCGGAAGATAACCAAGGATTTTTCTTATTTCCATCGAATTTTCCATAACATTTTGATTGTTTACAAAAACATTACCTTCCGTTGCAGGAATAAATCCTGTAATAATTTTCATCAAAGTAGATTTTCCTGCTCCATTTGGACCTAAAAATCCTACAATATTTCCACTTTGAATTTCAAAGGAAACGCTATCTAAAGCCTTTTGATTTCCATATATTTTTATTATATTTTCTACTTTTATTGACATTTTTTTAGATTATTAGAGCCAAAACGGGTGAAAGGACACAGTTCATTTTTATTTTTTTATACAAAATTAACATATTTTTCAGAATTAATAGATGTGTTTCTTTAGATTACAGACAATTTTTCACTTTTTATACTTTGAAGTTGAAATTATCAGATTTTACTTTTCATTTCGTCTGTTCGTCAGGATATCATTTTCCGTTAGTCCATTCGTCCGTTAATTGTTCGCCCGCTTGGTTCTCGACTCTTGACTCTAACATCTATTTTCTCATATATTTTTTCTGTTGCTCCTAATGAATTTGAAAAATATTTTTCTAAAGAACTTTGTATATTTTGATAATTAGTTTCATCTGACATCAACATTGAAATTGTGTCTTGAAATTGTGTATAATTATTTATCGAAAAACCTGCTCCTGTTTTAATCAAATCACCTGCTTCTTGAAATTTTTCATATTTTGGTCCGAAAATTATCGGAATTTTATAAACGGCTGCCTCTAAAGTATTATGAATGCCCTTTCCAAATCCTCCGCCAATATATGCAACTGTCCCATATCTATATAATTTCGACAATAATCCGATACAATCTACAATTATTATATTATGTTTTGAATAATCTATTTTTTCAATTTCTGAAAATTTTATACAAAAATTTTTCAATTTCTCGGTTAAATTATTAATTTTTTTCTCACTTATTTCATGAGGAACAATTATAAAATTGAAATATTCGCTATAATTATTAATAAATTGCAATATTATTTTTTCATCTTCTGCCCAAGTACTTCCACAAATAATTGTTGTTTTTTGTTCTGCAAATTTTTCAAAAAACATATTTTCATAATATTCTTTTGAAATTGTTGAAACTCTATCTATTCGTGTATCTCCACAAACTAGTGTATTTGTAATTCCGTTTTTTGCTAAAATTTGTTGCGATTCTTCATTTTGTAAAAAGAAATAAGTGAATTTTTTTATCGCATTTAAGTAAAATTTTCCATACGATTTGAAAAAGATTTGATTTTCTTTAAAAATGCCTGAAATCAGAAAAAGCGGAATGTTTTTTGCACTTATTTCATTTATGTAGTAACACCAAAATTCATATTTTACAAAAACTGCCATTATTGGATTTACTATTTCTATAAATTTTTTAGCATTTTTTTTTGTATCAAATGGAAGATAACAAACAACATCGGCTAAATTATAATTTTTTTGAATTTCATAACCACTTGAACTAAAAAAACTTAGAAGAATTTTATTTTCAGGATTTTCGTTTTTAATTTTTTCAATAAGTGGTCGTCCTTGTTCAAATTCTCCAAGGGAAGCTGCATGTATCCAAATGTATTTTTCGTTCGGCAGAATTGCTTTCGACAATTTTTTTTGCCAATTTTTTCTTCCGGAAATCATTAATTTTGCTTTCATATTAGAAACAGCTGCAATACGAATTACAAAATAATATATGGAAGTGAAAAATTTATAAAAAAACATTTACAAAAAGTTAATAAGAATAAAAAATATCCTATTTGTAATACAAAAATACAAAATATTTTATATTTTACCACAATTTTTTCTGTTTTTGTAAAATTATTTGTTTCAATTTTAATAAAATACATTTCAGCAATGTCAAGCTGTAACTTTGTAATTTCATTTATTGATTTTCCTCATTAGATACCTTTACGGATAATCATTAATATTAATTATAAAAAATCATAACTTTGACATTTTTTTTCCAAAAAAATTTACTAAATTTGTAAAAATACTTTAATGACTTTAAATGAACTGCAAAATTCAGTTGATAATTGGATAAATACTTACGGTGTAAGATATTTTGATGTAAAAACAAACATGATTTTACTTACGGAAGAAGTTGGTGAAATGGCGAGAGTAATTGCCAGAAAATATGGAGAACAATCTGTCAAAAAAAATGAAATTTTAAATTTGGAAGATGAAATTGCGGATGTTTTGTGGGTTTTAACTTGTATTGCTAATCAAACTAACATAAATTTAACAGATGCTTTAAATAAAAATTTTGAGAAAAAAACTTTAAGGGATAAAAATAGACATATTAGTAATGATAAACTTTTGAAATAAACTGTTTTTCTGTAAAATAAGTAATGATTAAAAATTATTGTTACAATTACTGTTTTGTAATTGTTTTATTTTCAGTGTGTTATAAAAGCAAAGAGGAGATATTTTTAGGCATATAACATTTACTCCTTCAATTATTTTTCCAAATAAGATTTCATTATTTTTTGGATATATTTTCCAATAATGTCGAATTCTAAATTAATAATTGAACCGATTTTAAAACAATGAAAATTAGTTATTTGATAAGTAAATGGAATAATAGCAACAGAAAAGGTATCGTTTAGAGAATTTACAACGGTTAAACTAACTCCATTAACAGAAATAGATCCTTTTTCTACAGTAATATTTCCTTTATCTTTATCATATTTGAAAGTAAAATACCAACTTCCATCAACTTCTTTGATACCAATACATTCGGCAGTTTGGTCAACATGACCTTGTACTAGATGTCCATCTAACAGTTTATCCATTGTCATACTTCTTTCAACATTCACCTCATCATCAACCTTCAAAAATCCTAAATTTGATTTATCAATAGTTTCTTGAACGGCAGTAACTTTATAACAATTATTTTGTTTGTCAATTTCAACTACGGTTAAACAAACGCCGTTATGAGAAACACTTTGGTCGATTTTTAAAGAATTAACGAAAGAACATGTTAGATAAAAGTGGTAATTTGTTAGTTCTTTTTCGATTTTTACAATTTTTGCAGTTTCTTCAATTATTCCTGAAAACATAAGATTAAATTTTTATTATTCGATAAATTCTCCAGCTCCTTGACGTATAATTATAGGTTCTTTTTCGGTATAATCAATTATAGTAGAAGCTATATTTCCTCCGTATCCACCATCAATTACAGCATTAACAAGATTTTTATAATTTTCATAAATCAATTCGGGGTCGGTATTATATTCTAATATTTCATCATTAGATTTTAGAGAAGTTGTTAAGACCGGATTTCCGAGTTCTTTAACAATTTCTCTAATAATATTATTGTCCGGGATTCTGATGCCAATAGTTTTTCTGTTGTTTTTCAAGATTTTAGGAATATTATTATTTGCGTTTAGAATAAAAGTAAAAGGACCCGGTAATAATTTCTTCATAATTTTGAAAATACGATTTTCAATAGGTTTTACGAAGTCAGAAAGATGACTTAAATCGTAACAAATAAAAGAGAAATTTGCTTTCTCTGGCTTAATTCCTTTAATTTGAGCGATTTGTTCTATTGCTTTTGGTTTTGTTATATCGCAACCTAAACCGTAAACCGTATCTGTAGGGTAAATAATAATTCCACCATCTTTAAGAATATCAACAACTTGTCGGATAAGTCTCTCAGAAGGGTTATCGGGATGTATTTTGATGAATACAGCCATTTATTTATTATTTACTTTATTAAAATCTTTTAGAAAAGTTTCTAAACCACTATCGGTAAGAGGATGTTTTAAAAGACCTAAAATTGCTGATAATGGGCATGTAGCAACATCAGCCCCAGCTTCCATACTTTGAATTATGTGCATTGTATGACGAATTGAAGCAGCTAAAATTTGAGTTTCAAAACCATAGAAATCATACATTTCGTAAATTTTTCTGATTAAATCAACTCCGTCAGAACTAATATCGTCTAATCTACCAATAAAAGGAGAAACGTAAGTTGCTCCGGCTTTTGCAGCTAATAGTGCTTGTCCAACACTAAAAACCAAAGTACAATTTGTTGGAATACTTTTTGAGGAGAAATATTTTATTGCTTTTATACCATCTTTAATAATAGGAATTTTTACAACAATTTGAGGATGAAGAGCAGCAAGTTCTTCGCCTTCTTTAATCATTCCTTCATAATCGGTACTAATTACTTCGGCACTGACAGGTCCCTCAACAATATTACATATATTGAGATAATGTTGTAAAATATTTTCTTTTCCAGAAATACCTTCTTTTGCCATTAAAGACGGATTTGTTGTAACGCCGTCTAGAATTCCTAAACTTTGAGCCTCTTTTATTTGTTCTAAATTTGCTGTATCAATAAAAAATTTCATAATTAATATTTTTACACAAAAATAACTATTTATTTACAGTTTTTTATGATAAATTTTATTTATTTACAGAAGAAAATAAAATCATAAAAAACCGGGCTGTTTCAACGAAACAGCCCTAACAAACAATAATAACAATTATGGATAGAATAAAAATACAAATTTTAATAAAATTATAACAAGCTAAAAGCAGCAATAAGACCTGCTGTAACAATAGCCACCATGCTCATAAGTTTAATTAAAATATTTAAACTTGGTCCTGATGTATCTTTGAATGGATCTCCAACGGTATCACCAACAACTGTTGCTTTGTGAACTTCACTACCTTTTCCGCCAAAATTTCCTTCTTCTACATATTTTTTTGCATTATCCCAAGCACCACCTGCATTTGCCATAAAAACTGCTAAAACAAAACCTGTAGAGCAACCACCAACTAATAAGCCCATAACTCCGGGAACTCCAAGGATTAATCCAATTAAAATAGGAATTACTATTGCTAAAAGGGATGGAATTAACATTTCTTTTTGCGCTCCTTTTGTTGAAATAGCAACACAACGAGCATAATCTGGAGTTGCTTCGCCGGTTAATATTCCTTTTATTTCGCGGAATTGGCGGCGAACTTCTTCAACCATACTTTGTGCGGCACGACCTACTGCATTCATTGATAATCCGCAGAATAAAAATGCTGTCATTGAACCGATAAAAGATCCAATTAATACTTTTGGGTTCAATAAGTTGATTTGATACCAATTCATAAAATCAAGTAAGGTTGCATTTTGAATTTGAGATAAATCTAATTTTTCAATTCCAACTTGAACTAATTTAGTACCTTCTTCGCTCAAACGTTCTAATCCTATTTTAATTTCTTCAATATAAGAAGCTAATAATGCTAACGCAGTAAGTGCAGCAGAACCTATAGCAAATCCTTTACCTGTTGCTGCTGTCGTATTTCCTAATGCGTCTAATGCATCTGTACGTTTGCGAACTTCAGGGTCAAGTTTGCTCATTTCAGCATTACCTCCTGCGTTGTCGGCAATCGGACCATAAGCATCAGTTGCTAAGGTTATTCCTAAAGTCGAAAGCATACCTACAGCAGCAATACCTACTCCATAAAGACCTTTACTTATATTTTGAGCTGCCATTAAATTGTTAATATCAAAATTAATAGCACATAAATAAGCCATTATAATGGCAACACCAATAGTTAAAACCGGTATAGCAGTAGAAATCATTCCTGTTCCTATACCGGAAATAATTACAGTCGCAGGACCAGTTTTTCCGCTTTCAGCAATTTTTTTTGTTGGTTTGTATGATTGTGAAGTAAAATATTCGGTTACTTGTCCAATAATTACTCCTGCAACTAAACCACTTATTACTGAAAAAGAAAGGCTAAACCAATTTTCGATACCTAATAAATATAGAATACCAAAAGTTGCAAAAGCAATCATTATAGAACTACCATTTACACCGCGACCTAATGCACCAAGAAGTTGTTTCATATTAGCACCTTCTTTTGTACGAACAAAGAAAATCCCGATTATTGACAGTATAATTCCTACAGCTGCGATTAACATTGGTGCAAAAATAGCTTTTAATTGTAGGTCAGAAGAACCGAAAAAAGCGGAAGCACCTAATGCAGCGGTAGCAAGAATAGAACCTGCATAGCTTTCATAAAGGTCGGCTCCCATACCGGCAACGTCTCCAACGTTATCGCCAACATTATCAGCAATTGTAGCCGGATTTCTTGGGTCGTCTTCAGGAATACCTGCTTCAATTTTTCCAACTAAATCAGCACCTACATCGGCAGCTTTTGTATAAATACCACCACCAACACGAGCAAAAAGTGCTTGAGTAGAGGCTCCCATTCCGAATGTTAGCATTGTGGTTGTAATCATTATTAATTTATCGTGTCCGCCAACATTTGCGAAGTTGTCAAGTATAAGATACCAAACAGAAATATCCAATAAACCAAGACCTACAACTGTTAACCCCATAACAGCTCCGGAACGAAAAGCTATTCTTAAACCTGCATTTAAAGAACGTTGGGCTGCATTAGCGGTTCGAGCAGAAGCATAAGTTGCAGTTTTCATACCAATAAATCCTGCTAACCCTGAAAAAAAACCACCCGTAATAAATGCAAATGGAACCCATTCGTTTTGAACGTGAAAAACATAAGCAAGTATTGCAAAAAATGCACTCAGAACTAAAAATACAATTAATACGATCTTGTATTGTTGTTTCAAATACGCCATTGCTCCTTCTCGAACATATTTAGCGATAGTTTTCATTGTATCTGTTCCTTCGCTCTCTTTCATCATTTGTTTAAAAAAAATAAAAGCAAAAACCAATGCTAAAATGGCGGCAAAAGGAATAAACCAAAATATTATGTTAATATTTATATTCATAAGTAAAAATTTTTAAAATTATTAATTTATCTTTTTACAAAAATAGTTAAAATTTATTAATTTTCAAAATACATTTTTTTAGCTGATTTTCAAAAAAATAATTTTTTTACATAAAATCCGCAAACGAAATTGTAATAAGCTAATATTCAGCGACATACGCAAAGGTTTTTTCATCAATTTTATGAAAATTTCATTTACATATATTATTGAATATTAAATAGTTATGAATTTTTTTGTGGATTTAAGGGAATAAAAAAAGTTGTATCGTTCCTCTATATTTTTTCAAATTTATTCATCTGCGTATAAATTGAAAAATTTCATGTATATTTGATATAAATCTGAATTTTGCTTTTTAAATTAATGCTCAAATATTTTTTGCATTTATTATAATATCCCAAACGTGCTTATATTTTTTATATTTTTTACTTATACTAAATTCTTTTATTAATATTTATTTGGCAATTTTTCAAACAAAAAACTCCAATTTTCTATTTTTTTAGTTAATTGGAGTTTTTAAGTACCCAGACCCGGGGTCGAACCGGGATGGAAGTTAATCCACTGGTGTTTGAGACCAGCGCGTCTACCGATTCCGCCATCTGGGCTTTTTATTTTAGCATTGCAAAGTTAGCTCATTTTATCTATTTTTCAAAATATTTTTTGTTATTTTCCTATTAATCGAATAAAATATCCGTGGTCTATTGTATTTCCATATTTTGATTCTCCAAAAACTTTTTCACAAAAATTAATTTTATATCTACTAAAATATTTCTGAACATATTCATTAACAACTATATCTGTAAGATTTGATGAATACAAGTTCATTATTACAAACGATTTATTTTCTAATATTTTTGTAATATTATTGAGTAAATCTTCAATCATTTCATCAAAATTCCATTTTTCATTTTTTGTTCCAACCCCAATTTGTGGTGGGTCTAAAATTATTCCAGAATATTTGTTGCCACGTTTTATTTCTCGTAAAACAAATTTTTGAGCATCATCAATAATAAATCTTATATTTTCAATTTCTGATAATCTGGCATTTTGTTTTGCTTTTTCTACAGTTTTTTTTATCGAATCAACATGTGTTAGTTGTTCAAAAACAGCTGTGGCGGCTATTGATGTAAGTCCGGTGTAAGCAAATAAATTCAAAATTTTATTTTGTTTTGAAAAATTTTTCAGAAATTCCCAATTTAGAATTTGTTCGGGAAAAATTCCTAAATGTTTTGAAGAAAAAAAAGACAATTTACAATATATATTAATGGGTGAATTTTGATAATACATTTGCCATTCATTAGAAATATCTTTTAAAAAGTGCCATGAACCAAAATTTTTACTTGTTTCGATAAATTCCGCCGATGCTAGTTCTTTCCATTTTAATTCAGATAATTTTGGAATATTTTTTGCAGAAATTTCAGGGCGAATTAAAATAATATCAGAAAATCTTTCTAATTTTTTCAAATTACCACAATCAATCAATTCGTAGCTATCCCAAAGACTATTTAATTTGATTTTCATAAATAAAAAAAGAAGACATTCGTCTTCTATGATTTTGCTCCCCTTCTAGGACTTGAACCTAGGACCCCCTGATTAACAGTCAGGTGCTCTAACCAACTGAGCTAAAGAGGAATATTTTCGTTTGCAAAGGTAAAACTTTTATTTTATATTTGCAAAAAAAAATTATTGATTTTAAAACTTTTTTTTTATGACAAAAATTATAGGAATGGGAAACGCTTTGGTCGATATTATGATGCAGATTGACAACGACTTATTGTTATCTGAATTATCTCTTCCAAAAGGAAGTATGCAATTGGTTGGCAGTATAACCAGCCAAAATATTCTTGAAAAAACAAAAAATTTAAGTCAAACTTTAGCTTGTGGAGGTTCGGCGGCTAACACAATTAGAGTTTTGGCTCGTATCGGGGCAGAAACTTCTTTCTTCGGAAAAGTTGGAAAAGATGAATATGGAGATTTTTATATTTCTGATATGATTAATTCCGGAGTAGAAACACACATTATTCAATCAGAAACTCCAACAGGAAAAGCAATTGCTTTGGTTTCACCTGATGCAAATAGAACTTTTGCTACTCATTTGGGTGCTGCTTGCGAATTATTGCCGGAGGATATTACTCCTAATATTTATTCAGGCGCTTCGATATTTTATATTGAAGGTTATTTAGTTCAAAATCACGAACTTATAGAAAAATCTTTGAAAACGGCTTATGATTGTGATTTAATAACGGTACTGGATTTGGCAAGTTTTAATGTCGTTGAAGAAAATTTAGATTTTCTTCAAAAATTAGCTACAAATTATGTTGATATAATTTTTGCTAACGAAGAAGAATCTTTTGCTTTCACAGGAGAAAAAGATACGAAAAAAGCATTAGAGATTATTTCGTCTTATTGTGATATTGCAATCTTAAAACTTGGCGGAAAAGGGTCTTTGGTAAAATCAGGAAATTTTATTCATTTTGAACCTGCAATAAAAATAAATGCTATAGATTCGACAGGTGCAGGAGATTTTTATGCTGCAGGATTTTTATTTGCTTATACAAAAAAATATACTTTAGATATTTGTGCTAATTTAGGTACTTTACTTGCAGGACATGTAATGGAATTTATTGGTCCTCGACTTGATGAACAAACTTGGTTCGATATTAATAAAAAAATTAAAAAATATGAGTACTTATAACCGGATACCTAAATTGTATTATAGCGAGTCATTTCATTTCCGGAAATAACAAATAAAATTAAACAAACAACACGGAAACGTAATAATAATTTTAAAATGTAGTTTTTATGAACAAGAGATTTTTTTAAGTTTAATAGTAATTGCTGTGTGCGCAATTACTTTCGCGGATTGTGAAAAGAAAAAAGAAATAATTTATTTAGAAGCTTTTAAAAATAATTTTGGTTTTGTTGATGAAAATGGAAAATTTATTTGATGGCTGTTTATTGTAATCGCATTCAGGGTCGTTTTTTTATAGTTCGGATCGCACAAGCAATCTTTTTTACATGCGACAAATATAACAATTACGCCTATCAGCAAAGCTATCCATTTTGCAGTTCTGAAATTCAATTTTTTCATACCTAAATTAAATGTGTTTATAAATTCTACGACAAAATTACAAAAAAAATCACAACTATTTTATTCAAAAAAAGATGATATTTGTTGAATATGTTTTTAATATATTGATTTTTAGTGTTTTACAGGGATGTTTTTCCTGACTTTGACACTTTTATTTTAACAAATTCATAACACGCATATATACAGGGTATTACAAAATTGAGGACACCGTTTTGGGTGTCCCAGCCAAAAAAAAGTGTTATCTTTGCAAA
>JAITXI010000060.1 GCA_031284905.1 Bacteroidales bacterium | reverse complement strand
ACTTTTTTCATAATAGACTTACTAATGCTAATGCAGAATCTTTTAATGCTAAAATAAAACTCTTCAGGGCTAATTTAAGAGGTGTGTCTGATAACGCTTTTTTCCTCTTTAGACTTCACTATATTTTTGTTTTCTCCCCATAAAATACGTCTGTCCCCTCTTTTTCCCCTTCGTTGCATACAAAGGAGATGGTCTAATTCTTTGTTTGTAAATTTCTTGATTTGTAAAATTAATTCCTGCAAAATATCTTATTTGTGGATTTAAGGTTTTCATTTTTGAGAAATTGGTATTTTTTTTGTACTTTTGTATTTTAATAATTCATACTTTTAATGAATGAAAATTTTGACATATTAACTAAAAAACTTGATGATTTTATTAAGAAATATTATTTTAACAAAATTATAAAAGGTTTGCTATTAGCTTTCTCTGTTTATGCTACTTGGTATCTTACAATTGTCATTGCAGAATATTTTGGAAGATTTTCAACTACATTTAGAACTATTCTATTTGTAATTACTGTGCTCCTTTATGTAATAATTTTTATTTTTATGATTTTGATTCCTATTTTAAAATTATTAAAAATAGGAAAGACTGTCAATTATAAATTTGTTAGTAAATTGATAGGAAAATCTTTTCCGGAAATTTCAGATAAATTATTAAATACAATAGAATTAAAGGAAATGGCTAATTCTGATTCCGGAAATTTAGAGGTTCTAAATGCAAGTATTAATCAAAGAACCATAACATTTTATCCAATTCCGTTTCTTTCTGCTATTAATCTGAAAAAAAATATCAAATATTTAAAATATCTTCTACCGACTTTGTTGATAATATGTTTTCTTATGATTTTTTCTCCAAATATGCTCACCGAGGCCACTGAAAGAATAATAAACTTCGATAAATATTATAAAACGCCGGCTCCTTTTGAATTTGTAATTTTGAATGATTCTTTAGTTGGTCGAAAAGGTCAAGATTTTGCTTTAGAAATAAATACTAATGGAAAAATTATTCCTGCTAATGTTACAATAAAATATAGCGGAAATGATTTTTTTATGGAAAAATTAAAAAACGGACATTTTAGATATATTTTTAAAAATCTAAACAACAAAGTTAATTTTTCATTCTCGACTTTAAATATAAATTCTGAAAATTATAGTATAGATGTGTTAGCTGCTCCAATAATTGTTGATTTCAAAATTGTTGTAGTTCCGCCGGCTTATACGGGAGAAAGTGTTAAAACAATTAATAATTCCGGCGATATTACAATTCCGATAGGCTCAAACATTTCTTGGACTTTTAATACTTCAAATACCGAAAATATGTCAATTGTTATAGATTCGACATCGCACAGTATTAATAAAATAGGAAAAGAATTTTCTTTTTCAAAACAAATTATGAAACCATCAAATTATTCTTTAACTTTTCAGAATAAAAACTTCAACGAAAAATCCGGCATAAATTATCGGATTAATGTAATTCCGGATTTATTTCCTTCAATTGGAATAAAATCAATGATAGATTCTGCCCAATTAGCAATTATGTATTTTAATGGATATATTGATGACGATTATGGATTTTCAAATCTAAGTTTTAATGTTATTCCGGGTGAAAATAGCGATACTTTGATTAAAATTAATATTCCATTTGCAAAAAACACTACTTATCAAGAATATTATTTTGCATTTGATTTTGCCAGTATCACAGTAAAAGGAAGTAAAATATCATATTATTTTGAAGTTTCTGATAATGACGGAATTAATGGTGCAAAAAAAACAAAAACTCAAATTAATGAATTTTCAATTCCAACAGCAGAAGATTTGAAACAATTGACAGAAAAAAACAATAAAGAAACAGAGTCAAAAATAGAAGAAGTTCATAAAATATCCCAACAATTACGTAAAGATGTTGAAACTTTTAAAAAGAAAATAATAAACGAAAAAATGAATAGTTGGGAGAAAAATCAAGCTATGCAACAAATTTCTAACGACAAGCAACAACTCGAAAATTTATTAGATGATATTAAAAAAACTCAAAATCAAACGGCTCAATATAAAGAACAATTTTCAAGAAACGAAGATATTCTGAAAAAACAAGAAGAAATCAACAAACTTTTTGAATCTCTTATGGATGAAGAAATGATAAAAATGATGCAAGAAATGCAGAAATTAATGGAAAATTTCAATCCGGAAGATTTTATGAAATTAACTGAAAAAATTGATTTTTCAACCGAACAACTCGAAAAAGAAATGGACAACACTCTCGAAGCACTTAAAAAAGCAGAAGTTGAAGAAAATCTCCAAAAAGCATCTGACGACCTTAAAGAATTAGCCAAAGAACAACAAAAACTTGCCGAACAAACTGAAAAAAAAGAGCTTTCAAAAGAACAACAATTAGAAAAACAAAAAGAACTTGAAAATAAATTTGAGAAATTAAAAGAAGAATTAGAGAAAACTCT
Organism: Bacteroidales bacterium; assembly: GCA_031284905.1. Lineage (GTDB taxonomy): Bacteria > Bacteroidota > Bacteroidia > Bacteroidales > ML635J-15 > Bact-19. Next base: position 6,425 of record JAITXI010000060.1, on the reverse strand, counting down.
CGAAAAAAATGACAAATTGGATAATCCGATAAAAATGGAAGACCTAAAAAAAGACGAAGATCAAATCTCAAAGAATTTTCAACAGTCGAAACAAGAAATTCAAGAAGGAAAACAATCGAAATCTTCAAAAACTCAAAAGAAAAATTCCGAACAAATGGAAGAGATGGCAAAAAAAATAGACCAATCAATGGAATCTTCCTCAATGGAACAAGAAGAAGAAAATATGGATGATATTCGTCAAATAATTGAAAATTTGTTATATTTTTCTTTTAGTCAAGAAGATGTTTTAACTCAGATGAAAAATCTTACAAATAGAGACCCAAAATATAAAAAGTTAATTGTTGAACAAAAAAATTTACAAGATGAATTTAAAACAATTTTAGATTCGTTAAATTCATTAGGTTCAAGAGTTCCGATGGTAGGTCAGTTAATGGGAAAAGATGTTTTTGTAATTCATGATAATTTATTAACTGTGATGGACGATATTTATGCAAATAAAAAACGAAATATCGAAACTGATCAGCAATTTATTATGACCTCTTCAAATAATATAATTTTACTTTTACTCGAAATGTTGCAGCAAATGCAACAACAAATGGCTAATGCTCAACAAAAAAATGGAGGTCAGTGTAAAAATTGTCAAAATCCTTCAAATCAAGGTGGCTCTAAACCGGGAAAAGCAGGCGATAAACCAGGTAAAAGCGGTTCTAAACCGGGTCAAATGGGAGAAATGAGAGATAAGCAACAAGGTTTGAAGCGACAAATGCAGGAAATGCTTGAAAACATGAAACAAGGACAAGGGCAAAAACAGGGTCAAAAAATTGGGAAACAATCTTCCGAAGCACTTGCAAAGATGTTAATGCAACAAGAAATGCTAAAATCAATGCTTAATGAAGTAAAAAACGGCACGTCTTCTGATATTGCAAAGATACTTCAACAAGTGGAACAAATGATGGACCAAAATATTTCAGATTTAATAAATGGAAATGTTAATCAACAAACCGTCAATCGTCAAGATCAAATTTTAACCCGTCTTTTGCAAGCTGAAAATGCAGAAAAAGAACGCGAAACCGACAATAAACGAAAATCAAATGAAGCAAAAGATTATAAATTAAGTAATCCGGACGCTATTTTTAAGGAAAAAAATAAAGAAACACGTTTTAATGAATTATTGCAGTTTTCAAATTTAAAACTAACTCCATATTATAAAAATAAATATAAAGATTATTTAAAAAATTTACAAGAATTTTAAATTATGAATTTATGATAAACTTAACAGAATAAATTCTTTATACCCAATCTGCCAATAAATTTCATTCTATATTTGTTAGAATTGGTACAAATTTATTTTTTTACGCTTTTTTTACAAGAATTTGCTTATAGCAAGAACTTCCCGTTTTAATTTTTTGTGATTTTTCATTTTACGGTATGTATAATTTTTTGTAAGAAAATGAGATAACTAAAGTTTTACTAAAAAAAATCTATTTGAACAATACACAGATTAAAAAAACATAAAAATATCACAAATTTTTTGTAAATTTGCAAAAAAAGATACAAAATGATTAATAATAAATTATTAAAACCAAAAAGTATAGTTGTAGTTGGCGGTTCCGATGATATGAATAAACCAGGAGGAGCTGTGTTAAGAAATTTAATTAATAGCAATTTTGAAGGGAGTATTTATGTTGTTAATCCAAAATCTGAAATTGTTCAAGGAATAAAATGTCATCAAACTGTTGAAGAATTACCGCAAGTAGATTGTGCAATTATCGCAATTGCTGCAAAATTTTGTGTTCAAACAGTAGAAATATTAGCAAAACAAAAACAAACAGGAGGATTTGTAATATTATCCGCCGGATTTAGTGAAGAAAATAAAGAAGGAGCTGAATTAGAAAGAAAAATTGTTGAAATAATAAATTCTGTAAATGCTTCTTTAATTGGACCTAATTGTACGGGAATGCTAACAACACATTTCAATGGTGCATTTACTTCTCCAATTCCAAAATTAGACCCACAAGGAGTCGATTTTATTTCAGGTTCGGGAGCTACTGCAATTTTTATCGTGGACAATGGTATTCGTAAAGGAATAAAATTCAACAGTGTTTTTGCAGTTGGAAATTCGGCACAGCTTGGAGTAGAGGAACTTTTAGAATATTTTGATGAAACATACGTTGAAGGGAAAAGTTCAAAAATCAAACTTTTATATATTGAAAGTATCAGCAAACCGAAAAAATTTTTAAAACATTCTTCATCTTTAATACAAAAAGGTTGTCGGATAGCAGCAATAAAATCAGGAAGTTCAGAAGCCGGAAGTCGTGCGGCATCATCTCACACGGGTGCACTTGCAAGTTCAGATGTTGCCGTAGAAGCACTTTTCAAAAAAGCAGGAATTGTCCGTTGTAATGGTCGCGATGAATTAATGACTGTGGCTGCAATTTTCAGTTATCCGGAATTAAAAGGAAAAAACATCGCAATAATTACTCACGCAGGCGGACCGGCTGTAATGCTTACTGACGCATTATCAAATGGCGGTTTAGAAATTCCACATATTGAAGGTACAAAAGCTCAAGAATTACTTTTAAAATTGTTTGGAGGCTCTTCTGTTGGAAATCCTATTGACATTCTGGCAACAGGTACGGCAGAACAACTCAATTTCTGTTTAGATGCTTGTAACAACGATTTTGAAAATATTGACGGAATCTGCGTAATTTGGGGAAGCCCCGGTTTGGCACCGGTTTATGAACCATATAGAACTTTATTGAAAAAATTTGAAACAACGAAAAAACCCATTTTCCCAATTTTCCCTTCCTATCTCTTTGTTGAAGATGAAGTGAAAGAATTTCTTCAAAGCGGAAGATCATTTTTTCAAGACGAAACTTTATTTGGAAATGCTTTAACAAAAGTTTTTAATACAAAAGTTACAGCACATAGCAACATACAAATTGCTGATATAGATGAAATTAAAATAAGAAAAATTATTGATAATTCAGAAAATGGATATTTAGCTCCCGAAAAAATTCATGAAATATTTGAAGCTGCAAAAATTCCAATGTCAAAAGAAGGTGTAACCGACAATGAAGAAGATTGCGTTAAAATGGCAAAAGAATTTGGATTTCCTCTTGTGATGAAAGTCGTTGGTCCTGTTCATAAATCTGATGTTGGAGGAGTTTCGCTTAACATAAATGATGAAGAAGTTATCCGCTCTGAATTTAAACGAATGATTAAAATAAAAGATACTTACGCAATTTTGTTAGCAGAACAGCTTAGTGGAACAGAAATTTTTATTGGAGCTAAACGTGATGATAAATTTGGGCATTTAATCCTTTTTGGATTAGGCGGAATTTTTATCGAAATCTTCAAAGATGTAAAAGCCTGTCTTGCTCCAATTTCTACGACAGAAGCAAAACCAATGATTAAAGAATTAAAATCTTACAAAATAATTCAGGGGATAAGAGGTAAAGAAGGAGTAAATGAAGAAATTTTTGCAGAATTAATTTCTCGAGTTTCTGCTTTAATTGCAGTAGCTCCTGAAATTTTTGAAATGGATATTAATCCGCTTTTGGGAAATACAAGTTACATTAAAGCTGTTGACGCTAGAATTAGGGTGGTGAAAAATTAGAAAAACACTTCTAATAATACATTTTTTAGGTTCTATTTTTAAACAATGCCGAAGCGCTTTTAAACTGGACACTTCAATTCTCTCAAATTAATATTTTTGCTAATGTTAATGTTCGCGAGTTGATTATTAGAACAAAATAATCTTGTCAATTCAACATTTTTGCTAACATCAAGTATTGTGAATTCATTTTTTTTACACGATAACCACAGCAATTTTACATTTTTGCTAATATCAAGATTTGTCAGGTGGTTACTTAGTACACCATAAAAAAAAACAACTCTATATTTTTACTAATATCAAGGTTTGTGAGTTGATTATCCCAACAATCTAAAAATTTTAAAGATTTATATTCGCTAACATCTAATTTTGATAAACCTGTGTTGCATATATCAAATTCTAAAAAGCAATAATCTTCGCTTTCAACTACTACGGTATAGTTTTTTTTCTTTTTGTATTTATGAGAAGTATTATTTTCTATATCGTCAGAAAGTTCTTCCAACAAATGGAAAGTTTTCTCGCCATCGCCCCAATCCACAGAGAAATTTTTGTCTTTTTTGTCTTTATTGTAAAATTCTCCTTTTTTTGTTTCCCAAATAAATGTAATTTTATTTCCCATTTTATCCCTGTTTTTTTGAATTATGCTACAAAGTTACAATAACACCACGCCAAAATATGACGTGATATGAAAGTTTTTTTATAAAATTTGCGGACTAGGTAGTTTAAATTACAATTTGTAAGGTAAAGAATGTAAATGATAATGGTTAATTCTTTATAATTTTTTTTCCTTCTTGTACTTTTCTAAATATTTTTCAAATTCATGTTCAAATTCATAGTCTTTATTGAGTTCTCTAAAATTGGGACCGGAATCTTTTATTACATCCAACGTCATATCAATAACTGCACATGCGACAATAAAGGTATCATGATATTTATCCTTAGCTATAATGCTCTCTCGTAAACAAAATTTAGCTTTTTTACTTTTCACCAAAGCTTCCATAAAAATGGATGGATTATTTCTATCTGATTCGTAAATGTCTGCTATTGATTTCTCTATTTCTTTATAATAACGTTCTTCTATGATTTCGTGTCGGATTGTTTCAACATAAAAGTAGCATTGAGATAATGTATTCAGCAAATCTTTATTCGGAAATTTCTGGAATATTTCCGAGCTGCGAAATAAATCCCAGGAATTTGTGGAACTATATGAAAAACTGATGGTATGTATTTCTTCTATTAATAGTACCAAAGAATCAGAAGGGGTATTTTTCCAATGATTTTCTTCGTTGTCTAATAATATTTCAAAAGTAGCTATTTGATGAGCAATGATTGAATCTTGCGTTTCAAACCATTCTTTATTTGCTTTCAACTCTTTTTGTACAAGATTTATCATTTCTCTCATTTGAGATTTGTCCTTGTGTTGTTCTATCAAAAAACTGATGCCAAACGTAATGGTAATACCAATAATGACACTCAATAAGTTGGAGAAAAAAGATGAGAACCAATGTCCTGAAAATCCTTTCAAAAGTCGCCAATTAATTTTTTTCATTTTTTATTTATGAAAACTCCTAATTTTTACTTTTCCTTCAAAATAAACGGAGTTCGTTAATTTATTTTTAGGATTTTATATTTTTAAATCAAAGTTACATTTTATTCTCTTAATTTCCAAATAATTTTACACAGTTTATCTATTTATTTATCTATTTATCTATTTATCTATTTATCAGTATATTAAATACTAATATTTTTATAATACCTATTTAGCGGATTGCAAATTTTTCTTATATTTTACCTCCACCAATTAAACCAAAATTCATCAAAAATATCGTTATCTGTCTTTTCTTTACCAATAACGGATTTCAAATCATACAACAAAACAGTATTGTATCCTGCCTCGTTTGATATTTGTTCATCTGTTGCTTGAAAATCATCATCGGCTCTTAAAAAAATATGCTTTACTTCATAGTTTAATTTATCTGAATAATAGTCTTTACTCAGGTTGTAATAAACATTTGTCCGCAATATTTACAAGTATATTTGTTTTTTTCACTGCCTTCGTAAAGTTTGTGCTTGCCCTTGCTTGCTCCGTCAGGGTGTTTGGAACACCAATTTGACGTTAAACTTGATACGCTTGAATATTTCGCTCCGCAATATTCACAATAAAAATTTGCCGGAGTATTTTCTGTTTTTAATTCCCCATTACAAAGATATAAAATAATTATTATATTTAAAATGATATTCTTACCCATTAGATTTTTATTATTAGATTAATATTGTATTGATAAGTTTGGAAGTCATTTCTCTTCTAACGGAATATAGGGACAGACGTATTTTATGGGGAGAAAGCAAAAATATAGTGAAGTCTAAAGAGGAAAAAAGCGTTATCAGACACACCTCTTAAATTAGCCCTGAAGAGTTTTATTTTAGCATTAAACGATTCCGCATTAGGAATTAGTAAGTCTATTATGAAAAAAGTTTAAAATAGTTTCAAGATGATTTTTGACAGAGTTGGCAGACGTATAGAAATAAGTTAATTTTTCTTTAAAAAAATTGCCAATTTTTGGGTTATTTTACAGCCTTCTGATATGAATGAAAAATCGTTCCGTAATTTCTTTGCTTTTTGTTGCTTTGTCTCGCCAACGGCGACGACGTAGCTTCAATAAAACTTTCTTCCCTCGTATGGGAAAATATTGTATCTCCGAACTTTCATAAAAACCTTTCGATTCGTAATCTGTTGCATCGTAGCCTGAGGGTAAAATATTTTTCTCCTCTAATAAAATATGTAATACGCCTTGGGCTTGACTTGCAT
>JAITXI010000140.1 GCA_031284905.1 Bacteroidales bacterium | reverse complement strand
AACCTGTTGTCGGTTTTGTAACTTTTGACAGAATTTTTAAAAGTGTAGATTTTCCCGCACCATTTTTACCAATAATTCCAACGATATCACCTTTTTCTATTTCTAAATTAATATCTTTTAAAGCCCACACATATTTTGATTCTCCTTTATGGGAACGGTCATTTGTTTCTCCTATTTTTAGAAACGGGTCTTCTTTTCGCAAAATATTCATTGTAAACCAACGATTTAAGTCGTGAGAAAGAGTGCCTGTCCCAACTAAACCCAAACGATATTGTTTGCTTAAATTTTCTATTTTTATGGCAATCTGTTTGTCCATTTATTACAAAAGTACTATTTATTTTTTAAAATATCTCTAATTTCCGAAAGTAAAACTTCTTCTTTTGAAGGTGCCGGTGGAATTTCCGGAGCTTCTTCTTTTTTTTTCTGTGTTTTTGTCCTTAATGTATTTATTCCTTTTACTAGCATAAAGACACAAAAAGCAATAATTAAAAAATCTAATACTACTTGAATAAAATTTCCATAATTTAAAGAAACAGCAACATGTTCAATACCTCCTTCATCAATAAAGGCATCTTTAAACACAAATTTTAATTCCGAAAAATTCACATTTCCGAGCAACATTCCTATAGGTGGCATTATTAAATCATTTACCAACGAAGAAACAATTTTACCAAATCCGGCTCCAATTATTATTCCGACAGCCATGTCAATCATATTGCCTTTTATTGCAAATTCTTTAAATTCATTTATTATTTTTATTTTATTCATATTTAATTTTTTTTACAAAATTAACACTTTTTTCATAATTTATATATTTGTATTTTTCCGTATTCTAATCCCTAAATTTTATATCATCAAGAGGCGGATTTACCCTAGCTTGAACAAAATTTACAAAAAAACAAATAAAAAAGGCAAATTTCTACAAAGTTTAAAAATATAAATAATTTATTATAAACGGTTTATAAATCTATTTTGTGCAGAAAATCTTAGTAAAAAGAGTGTCTGCAAAGAAATTATAGGCAAGAGTTTTGGTATTACAAGCAGGCTGTCTTGTATATTATATTAAATTGCTATCATAGTAGATAAGATTAAACAATATTTTTCAACAACAACATGTCTAAATGTCGTATTGTAGATTTTTTTTAATAATATTATTTGCTAATTTGATAGCGTTTTAATATTAGACAATTTTTTCTGTTTTATTTTCAATTTGGTAAATTTATCAAGTATTTATCAAGTATTTATAAAAATAAAATAGAAATCATATTTATTTTATTACCTTAAATCCACAAAAAAATTCACAACGATTTAATATCCAATAGTATATGTGAATAATTTTTCACTAAAATTGACAAAAAAACTTTATGTATATTACTTAATATTAGTCTATTACGAATTTTTACAGATTAAAGGTAATCTACAGATAAAAAAAATTCCAATTTCTTACAATATTTTTGTAACTTTGTAGTTTATTTTTCTCTACAGAAATAATTATTGATGAAAGTAATAAAAAAAAATTTTGTAATATTGATTTTTGTGATAATTTTCTCGTCGTGTAAAGTGCTTTCGCCTTCGGAAATGTTGCAAACGTCACGTGAATATCCGATTTCTACTTTTGAACAATCAAAAATAGAATATTTATTACAACCTTTCGATATTATTTCTTTGAGAGTAAATAGTAATTTAGGCGAATCTTTTTTTGTTGGAAGCGATCAAAATAATAGTAGTTATCAAAAGAATCAACAAGGTTTTGAATTTATAATAGAGCACGATGGAACAATAAAACTTCCAATGGTAGGCAGGCTTAATATTAGCGGAAAAACTGTTAGAGAAGCAGAAAATTTTTTGGAAAATGAATTTAAAAATTATATCGTAAATCCATACATATTGTTATCCGTAACAAATAGGAAAGTTCTGATTTATATGAATTCAGGAACATCTGCACATATAGTTAATTTACCAAGTGAGAATTTTACTTTATTAGAAGCTATTGCAAGTGTTGGAGGCATGTCAAATATAAGTAAAGCCTACAAAATAAAATTGATACGTGGAAATGTTACAAATAATCCGGAAATTTTCACATGGAATATTTCCACAATTGAAGACTTAAAACAATCAAATCTTTATTTGGAAAACAATGATATTATTTATATAGAGAGCAAAAAACAAATTGTAACAAAAATATTAAAAGAAATTGCTCCATATTTAACGCTTTTTACAACAGCCTTATCAATTTATGGCATATTTTTTAAATAAAAATGGAAGAAAATCAGAATAATCAAAATATTAAATTTGATTTTAGAACTTTAATTACAATAATTAAAGGCAATTGGTTTTTATTTATTTTAATTTTGGCAATTGCTTTTTTTGCAGCATTCTTTTTTAACAGATATTCTCAACCTTTATATGAAAGTTTATCAATTATTCAAATAAAAAGCGAAAATAAAGCAACAAAAATTTTTAATATTTCAAATAAAGAAGAATATGAAACTCCAAATACAAATTTTACATTAGAATTAATTCGTTCAAAAGAATTTATAAAATCAATAGTAGCATCATTAAATTTACAAATAGCTTATTATGCAAAAGGTAAAATATTAGATTCTGAAATATGGAATAATTGTTTTTTCAAAGTTGAGGCAAAAATTAACAATCCAAATATTTATAATAAGAAAATCAGTTGTAAATTTTTACCAACAAATGAATGTATAATAACAATCGGAGGACAACAAGAAACAAAAATTCCTTTAAATAAAGAAATTTCATTAGAAGATTTTAAAATTTCTATTAACTTATTAAATTCAGTGAATGAAGAAATTTATGAAAATAATTATTATTTCATCATTTATGACGAAAATACGATTGTTAAGAAAATAATAAATAATCTTAATGTTTCACCGCAAAATGGAGTTTTTGATGTAATAAGAATTACATATTTAGATAATGACCCCAAAAAAGTAGCAGATATTGTAAACGTTATAGCAAATAAGTTTATATATTTTGAGGTAGAAAAGAAAGAAGAAAGAACTGAAAAAAAGTTGCAATTTATAGACGAACAATTAGAATATGTGGGGATTGAATTAGCAAACAAAGAATCAGAAATTATGGATTATAAAATTAAAAACGGGATAATTTCAACAGATGAAAATTTGATTCTTACAAAAAATAATTCTTTTATATCTCAAACGGCAAATATTGAATCCGAAATCATGAAATTAGACTATGAGATTTCAGTTTTAACAGAAGTTTCAAAAATAATGAAAGATTCAAAAAATTTGAAAATTTATGAGATATTAGCTTTGTTATCAGGTCAGCAATCTTCTAATTTATTTATAGGTTTGATAAATTCTATTCAAGAATTATATAATAAAAGAGAAATACTCTTGTTTGATGTTACTGAAAATTCTAATCGAATAAAAATCATAGATGAACAAATAGAATCCAGAAAAAAAACTATGAAAGAATTTCTAAATTCTACGATAGAACATTTAACTGCCAATAAAACACATCTCGAAGAAACTGCAAAAAATTTTGAAAGAAAAACCATTATAAATCAACCTGTTGATGGTATAGAAATATCAAAATTAAATAGGGAATATTCGATAATTCAAAATTATTATTCTCAATTGATAAATGCAAAAATTGAAATATTAATTTCAAAATCAGGATTTTATACAGATAATCAAATTTTAGAAGCCGGAAGTGTAAATATTATACCAAATTATCCTAATAAACAAAAAGTCTTTGGAACAGCTTTTGCAATAGCTTTACTACTAATAATAGTTATTATTGCATTGAAATATTTATTTTTCAATAAAATTTTAACTGTGGAAGATATTGCAAATTATACAAAAATTCCGATTCTGGGAGGTATCCCAAAATTAGAAAGAAAATTAATAAAAGCGACCAATATAATTACAGATTATCCGCGGTCAAGAATTGCAGAGGCTTTTAGCAAAATTCGCTTAAAATTAAAATTTTACGATATAGGTAAAGAAAGCAGAGTAATTTGTGTTTCTTCAACAATTTCCGGTGAAGGGAAAACTTTTTTTGCTATTAATTTAGCCGTTTCGTATGCACTACTATCTCAAAAAGTAATAATAGTAGATTTAGATTTAAGAAAACCGTCAATTCACAATGTCTTTAACTCAAAGAACGATAAAGGAATAAGCACAATTTTAATTAATCAAAATTCACTTCAAGAATGTATCAATAATTCTGAAATTACGAATTTAGATTATGTTAATAGTGGAACAATTCCTCCAAATCCTGCCGAACTTCTTCAATCAGAAAAATTAGCAGAAATTATTAAAGAATTAAGACAAAGATATGACATTATTATTTTCGATACATCTCCAATAGGAATAGTTTCAGATGCCTTGAATTTATTCACTTATGCCGATAATTCGATATATGTTTTCAGGTCCAATGTTAGTCGAAAAAATAATATTACTTTTCTTGAAAATAATATTATAAATAATGAAATAAAACATTTGTCGATAATTCTAAATGATATAAAACGAAGCGAAGATACTACTTATCAAAGTAATTTACATTATTATTCCGATGATAATAAAAATTCGTATTTTTACGATAAATTAAAAAAAATAATTCATAAATAATTATTAATATGATTATTTGTAATAATACAGAACTAAGTTAAATTTGTAATAAAAATATTATGCAATATTTGGTGATATTTCTTTTAGCCTTTATTATATGTTTCTTTGTAAATGATTTTTTATCGAAACGAGGAATTTCCTTTCTTGTAAAAAAACAAAATATTACAACAAAACGATTTGAAATGTTGCAAAAACCAATTTTTGGAGGCATTAGTTTTTTTGTTATTTTTGTTTTGATTATGATTTTTTCGGTTATCTATCATGATAGTATCTCAACTTTTTACGATTCATATCTCTGTTTATTAATAATTGGAATTGTTGCATTTTCAATGGGATTAGCTGATGATTTATTTCAATCTTCTCCATATTTTAAATTTTTAATTCAGATACTCTGTGCAATAGTTTTTATTTCTTGCGGAATAGTTTTTGTTGTATCGCCAATTTCATGGATAAACTATGTTATTACAATAATTTGGGTTGTCGGAATTATGAATTCTATAAATATGTTAGATAATATGGACGGAATTACATGTTTGGTATCATTTTCGATTTTTTCATTTTCATTTTTTTATGAATTATGTTTTTCAACAAGTCTTGCAAATTTTGAATTAGCTTTATTATTAGCATTATCAGTAGCTTTATTAGTATTTTTGTTTTATAATAGCCATCCGTCAAAATTTTATATGGGAGATAATGGAAGTCAATTTATTGGCGTGATGTTAGCATATTTTGGAATTAAGATTTTTGGAAATTTTACCGAAATTGCTGATAATGATTTTGCAATAAATTCTGTTCAATTTATTGTCTTAATTTTAGCTTTCATAATTCCAATTTCTGATACAACAACCGTAACAATCAATAGATTAATAAAAGGAGTTTCGCCTTTCAACGGAGATAAAAACCATACAACTCATTATTTGTTTTATTTAGGGATTCCTATTCGTTTTATTGGTTTAATTATGTTTTTCTTAAATTTGGGAGGAGTTGCTTTGGCTTTTTATTTAATTCATAATTTCGATAAATTTGAATACAATAAAATTTATATTTTTTTAATTTATCCGATAATAGTTTTTGGATTTTTGTATGCTAATACGAAAATATCGAAAGAAAAAGAATTTTGAAACTATAAGGCTAAAAGATTGCAAAATTATATCTTTTGTGAGAAGCGATGTAAATGAATTATAATAAATTTAACAAAAATTGGGTGAACTGCATTCTACAACCAATTCCCCGTCTTGGCTCTCGGGTTCTCTTTCGTCCTTTTGCGGTTTAGTATTAGATTATTCCGCTTTGCTCCATGAGGGCTTTGCCGTTGTTCCAATTGAGAATTGAAAATTGAAAATTGAGAGTATTGAGATATGATACCTTTTTGTCTTTTATCCATTTTCAATTTTCAATTCGTCCCGTTTCATGTTTTGGTTCTTAGTTCTCTTTTCAATCGTTTACCGTTCATCCGTTTAAAAATAATCAAAAAAATAATAAATAATTAAAATTTTAGTTTATAAGCTAAATAATTGTATGTCAGAAAAAGTTGAAATTCCGGAAAGTAAGTCAGTATTTATACTTGGAATCGTTGCAATAGGGACATTTATGGTTCCTTACGCATATATAGTACCATTAATAATAGGTATAATCGGTTTGAAAAAACATAAAATTTCAAAACAAGCCTATAAAAATATGGAACGAGGTGAGTATTCTCAGAAATCACGAATATTTATGATTATTGGAGGATTTTTGTGTTTAAAAGCATTAGCTGTAGCGCTAACAATAATAAGTATTTTGACAACAATATTGCCGTTTTTCTTACTGGCAAAATTATAATTTTTTTTATGAAAATTGCATTAATTGGATACGGAAAGATGGGAAAATCAATTGAGCGAATAGCAAAAGCGAGGCAGCATCAGATTGTTGAAATTATTGAAATTGATGAAATAGAAAAAATTAATTTAGATTTAGCAGCAAAATGTGATTTAACAATTGAG
>JAITXI010000081.1 GCA_031284905.1 Bacteroidales bacterium | reverse complement strand
AAAGTTTAATAAGTATTTTTAAAAATTTTTCAAACCAATCAAAGAAGGCTATAAAATCAACGATAGGGCTAATAAAAAAAGAAATAAAAGATTTAGAAGATAATCCGAATGAAGAGTTGCAAGGACAAAAACTGGTGCTTCTATACGACCAATTGTTTAAATTACAAGATACCCAGATAAATAAAGAACAGATTATTTTTAAAGGTTTTGATAAATATAGAGAAAATAAAGAGGATATTTTCAGTTTAGAAAAAAAAATTGCACAAACACAAGATGTAGCTTTAAAAAAAGAGTTAGAAGCACGAAAAAAAATATTAGAAGAAGAACAGCAAGGTAATATTCAGGAAGGAATATTTGAAGGTCTTGGGTATGCCGAAAATTTGAATAATGTCTTTAAAGAAATAGCTGCGACTACAGATAATATGAAATTAAAATTTGCAACAGAAATGGCAAGTGATGTAATAAGTAATTTTGCAGCTGCAGGAGGAGGATTTGCGAGTGGTGGTTGGATTGGTGCAATTGTTGCGGGCGTAACTGATTTAGTCCCTAAGATTGTGAAATGGGCTAATGCAAATGCGTATGTTGAAAGTACATATTACAGAGCACAGAAAGTTATAGATGAAACTAATTTAAAATTAAAAAAATTGGGAATTCAAATGGAAAAAAATAATGCACTTCAAAATAACGAAGCAGACTTATATTCCAAGAATTCTGTATATCTATTACAACAACTGTATGCTACTTATCAGCAAATAGAAGAGAAAGAAAAAGAATTGGACGAGGCAAAGGAAAAAGATACACCTCAAATTCAAAAAGATTTAGACGCATTAAACATCTCTGCTGAAGATTTAAAAAAACAATTTTTAGAATCAAAAGATGCATTTGAAAAAGACCTCTTGGGAACAGACTCTATTTCATTGATAAATAACCTTGCGGATGCTTGGGTTGATGCTTGGCAGAGAGGAGAAGATACAATAACCTCGATGAAAGACGTTGTGAAAAAAATGATAAAAAATATTATTATACAATTAGTTGCTTCGAAAATATCTGAGAAAGTGCAAAAAATATGGGATGCCTTAATGCCAGCAACCGGTGATTTAGAAGATTTTGACGCTGCAGAATTTGCAAAACAGGTCAATAAACTTTGGGATGATGAACTGCCAAAGATAGATACCCTCTTAAAACCTATTTTTGACGGTTTGGATATGTTTAAAGACGAGGAAGACGGAATTTCCCAAGATTTAGTTAAAAAAGGTTTTGGAGCAATGACACAAGATACGGCAGAAGAATTAAACGGACGGTTTACGGCAATTCAAGTCTTGGTATATGAAATAAACAATAAGATGAACCAAATCACAACAAATAGTTATACCTCAATAATGTATCTTTCTCAAATTGCCGATAATACAAGGTATTGTGAAAATCTATTTACAATAAATCAAAATATGCAAAATATGAAAATAAATATAGCAGATTTGCAAACAAGAGGTATTTTAATTAGAAATAATTAATTTTATGTTAGATAAATCAGTAACAATAAATGGCATTAATATTTACCAAGAATACGGAGTGCTATTATTAACAAATAGTTATAATTCACTATTTTCATATCCGAAAATGAAATCTTCTTTCTTTGAAAATGATTGGCACGAGATAAGCGGTTCTGAAATAGATTTTGATACTTTATTTTATGCAAGTAAAGAAATTTCTTTGAATTTTTATTGCAAAAATTTTGAAAACTATATGAATTTCCTTAATTATTTTACAATAAATAATGGGACAATTTTAAAAATTTGGAATTTTGGAAATATTAATTATTCATTAAATTTGCGGTTTTTAAATGTTATTAATTGTACAAAAATGCGAGATATTTACGTATTTGGAATAAAATTTTCACAAGATAATAATTTTATTCCCGACAATTTTAATATATCGGCACTTGAAGCAACAAATACTCCTGAACAATTTGAAATTGACGGATATAATATTGCACTGTTAAATTTAAAATGGCTGGATAAATCAATTAATAATTTCCTATCTATATATGATTTAAAAGAAAATTATAATGACAACTTGAATTATAACAACGGACAAGTTTACAAAGGAAATATTTTATCTACGAAATCCAAAGATGTACAAATAAACCTTGAATTAAAATGTATTAATATAGATTGGTTTTTTTTACAGTATTACAATATTTTTGCTGTATTAATGCAAAAAAAAGAACATATATTATCAATAAATGAATTAGGTCAAGATTTTTCATTTATATACAAATCAATGAATATTAAATCAATATCATTTATTCATTTTATAATGATATTTGAGCTAACAGTTCAAGTTATAGACGGCGGACTTTTAACAAAATCAGATAATTATATTGCGTTACAAGACCTCTCGAGTTTTATTTCAATGCAAAATCAAACATACATAGATAATAACCTTTAAAATATAAAAATATGGCAATTAAAACAAAAATAACAGATTTACCACAAACCACAGCAGAAGCAACTCCAAATATGGTTATCTTGACAGCAACAGCAACGTCAAACTATCAAGTCCCACTTTCTAATTTGAGTTCAAAATTAGAACAGACCGCCCAAGAAGCACTTGCACAGCAAGGAGTAATATTAATAAATTCAGTAAAAAAAAATATTCCTTATAGAACCAAAAATTATGGCGATGTATATCTTATAAAATCACAAGGAAAAATGGAGCTTTATGTCGATAAAAATATTATTGACAAACAAATAAATATTTCTACAAATACAGGAACTTTGGAATATGCTGTAAATCCTGAGCAATTTTCAAGCTATCTTACTTTATCCAGTAATAAAAAAACCTTAACAGGTATTATTCCAAGACCTCATCCACCTGCGGTTTTTCCTGATAAAATAAAATTAACAGTTGTACAAAAAATTAGTAGTGCAAAAACAAATAGATATTTATTATTAAAATATGTATATAATCCTGATACAGCTTCGGGAATATGGCAACAAATGAAATTATTTGACGGAATGAGATTTATTTGTCAAAGTGATATCCGTACTCAATATATATATCATAAAGGAGTTGAAAAAGACTTTTTGCAAAGAATAGAGCGAAATTTAGATTTTGATATTATTGAATTTTTAAGTGCAAATGTCGCTGACCCAAGAGTGAATAAATATACTGCATATACTCAATATACTACAGCTATTAGAAGTTCCAAACCACAAAGAGCTGCAGGGAGGAAAATTAAAGGTAGTAAGAAATCCCAATTAAAAGTTAAAAGCATTAATTTATCGGCATTGCTTGACAATAGGAGGGTCAAATTCACTCGATTTGTAAGAACAACTGGCATAAAGAGAAATCAGGGTATTAATTCTTATAACCAATTCAGGGATTTTACTGTAATCCCTTTTGACAAATCATTAAAAATAAAGCATATTAGAGTTTTTTATCAAAAAAACAAAACAACAGGTAAATGGTTTATGCGTACATTTCAGGAAATAAAATAAAAAAGTCCGAAAGCCAATTCTACGAACAAATGTTAAAAACAATCGCATAGAAAACAATTCGGACAAACAAAGATAACATAAATAATTAAATTATGCAAATAAATTTCCCAAACAATCAAAGTATAAATGTAGTGCTACAAGATAGTAGCTATTTTCAAAATGATATAAGCAGTCGAGATGAAATGTATATTGAATTTGAGCTTACAAATTATATAAATATTCCTTTATATTCAAATATTATTTGTGATGTTAACGGACTTACGTATTGGCTATATTCAAAATGCGAAGTTACAAAAATTAATTCTGAATATTACTCATATAAGTGTTTATTTAAAGGGAAATATGAAATGCTGAGAAGTACATTTGTAAGATTGACAGGAACTTATGCCGAAACAGAATTCAGCTATACTCAAAATGCTTTTATGCACTTAAAATTAATTTGTGATAGTTTAAATACAGTTTCAGTAGGAATAACTCCTTTATTGCAAAGTTGGCAAGTTGGAAAATTAGGTGTTTTTGTTGATACAGATAAAATAATAACGATAAATTATGAAAATACTACTTGTTATGAAGCGCTGGAGCAAATATCGGGAGAATTTAAAACAGAATTTGAAGTTACTGAACTTGGTAATAAAATAAACTTAAAAAGAATAGAATATAACGAAAATAATATTTTGACTCTTCAATATGGACAGCTTAAAGGAGTGAAATCCGGAATTATAAAAAATCCTTTTTCAGAAGATAAAAAAACAACTCGATTATTTCCTAAAACATCGGAAAGAAATATTGACCCTATTCAATATGGAAATAGAACTCTTTTAATGCCAGCAATGCAAACAATTGATTTTCTCGAGCCGATAACTGAAAATATAATCACCTATTATTCTCCTGACGGACATTTTATAATGCGATACAGTGATATTAACAGTGGGATACTCCCTGTTGAAGAAACATTTGACGCAACAGATATATATCCTAACAGGCACGAAGAAATAACAAATGTAATTATAGATATTAACGGCTATTATCATATTGTAGCAAGTGGAATTCCAGCCAATCTGAATTATAACGATTATATGATACAAGGGCAAAATTTATCGATTATATTTGAAGACGGAATGTTAAACGGAAAGGAGTTTAATGTTAATTACGACCATACAAATAGAAGCTTTGAAATAATAGCAGCGGAAATAGATTATATAACAATGCCGAATGCTCAATTCTCGCCTGTTATAGGTGGTCAATTTTCAGTGTTCGGCATGAATATGCCAGCTCAATATCTTTGTGATAACGTCAATAAAACAGGGGCAAGCTGGGAGCTATTCGGAAGGTGTGCCGTAGAATTATATAAACTCCAGAAAGAAAAAAATAATTTTAGATTTGAATTAGACCAAATATTTACTAAATCACTTGGGAATAGCCTCTATCAAAGTATTGGAATAGGTACACTTGTTGCCTTGCTTGAGGGAAATTTCTCACAAGGTATCGTATTCAGAATAACAAATATTAAAATATTTTTAAATAATATTAAATATTATTATATTGAAATTTCAGATGAAGGAGTAATTTATCCTAAAATGATATTTCCGAAAGTTGCACGTAAAATTGAAAAATTACAAACAAATCAGAAATTGCAATCAAATCAAATAAATGTTAATTTGTCAAAATCAAAGATTAGGATAAAAGAATTAGAAGAAGAAATAAATGAAGGAGTAAAAATTATTAGCTCAAATTACACCCTGCTGTTAAAAGATAAATCAATAATGCTGTTACAAGCTCGAACGACATTAGTTATTTCAATAAATTTTCAAGACAATACATTTATCAAAGCAGGTAAATCCTTTGAAATAGCAAACTCGGGAAAAGATATTGCAAAATTAATATCTAATACAAATAATCTTTCCGTTCAAGGAGCAATTACAAGTGATTATCCGATAAATCCGTTTACAAGAATAAAACTAATATATAATAGCGGTTTATGGTTTGTTATTTAGATAATAATAAAAATTACAGTTTTTTAAAATTATAAAAAAACTGTAACAATAAAAACAGTGAAACCTGCTATTTTCAAAAGTCAGCAGGTTTCACTCCCTTTTAAAGTGTGGAGAACTTTACTTGTTAGCATCGGCACTGTATTTTATTTGAGTAAATCATTACAAAAATCGAAACAAAGTTTATCTTTCTTTACAGATAGTACTTCTTGTTGCTTTATATAATATTCCAATCTTGATAGATAATCTTTATATATCAATTTTTTAATTAAGTCACCTTTTTTATATTCAAAATTAATAGGATAATATTTTTCAAATTCCAAACAGCCAGAAACTTCTTTTGGAACTGAAAAATTATCAATACCTATATTTACTCCATCTTTACGGATGTTTGTGATTTCAATATACATATCGTAATCTCTTAAAAACATTTCCACATTCTTCCCTCCAAAATTATCTCTATCAAAATAGTTCACTTCCCAATATCCTACTATTTGAGAAGAAAAAGGTGAAGTTGAAATACATTTATATTTTCTATAATATATGCTATCGCTATAAATTTTTGGTTTATAGCTGTAATTGAAACAAATTTGTTCTATAGTTCCTTGAAGTGGGGTTAATTTAAAAAACAAATTAACCTTATCTATTCCATCAATGTATTCATAATATTTGTAGTCATAATATTTTGTTTCTATACTATCCAATTCTATATCTACATATTTGTCTAACGAATTTTCTGCTAAATATTTTTTCCAATAATTTAAGACTGAATCTGCTTTGGACAAATAAATACCATATTCATTTTCCCATTCATTTTTCCATTTTTCATATATGGGTTTCCAATAAGTAGTGTCTTCCATAAATTTAACATACTTGAACAATCTGCGATAAGTAATATCATTATATTTAGCCTTTTTTATATCGCTCATATTATCAACTTTTTTACTGATATTCTCGTAAAAATAAACAAACAAGGTGTCGCTTTTTATCGCTTTGGCTAATTCATCTGTATCAAGTTTTTTAAAAATAGTTTTGTCAGGCACTTTATTACAACTGCTTAACAATATAATAAATCCTAAAAATAATAAAAACATCTTTTTCATAAACACCTACGATTATTTTTTACGTTTAAAAATAAAATTGATTTCTGCCGTTCTTACATTAGGTTGAAGTCCTGAGACATATTCTTCATTACCATAATTAGGATGTACCGTTTCGGTTTTTTCGTAAATCCCGACTAATTCCCAACCATCTTTTCCGAATAGATTAAGAGATTCATCAGACACATCGAATTTATTGGCTTGAAACAGTGCTTTTGTTCCTTGTTCCTCTCCTTTGACAGAAATTGTTCTATACTCCCATTTTGAATTACAAGAAATAAATACAATAGATAAAATTAATAGTAAATATAGTTTTTTCATAAATGATTTTATTTTCGGCAAAGTTAAAACAAATTAAACAAAAAATAAAATGTTTTTTCAAATATTTATAAAAACGTGAAACCTACTATTTTCAAAAGTAGCAGGTTTATGTTTCTCAGGTTTTTCCTTTTTAAATAGACACGTAAATCTGAATTTTAAAATAAAATTACAGGATATTTTTCAGATTGATTATTTTATATTAATTATGTCGTCAAGTCTCCTTAACCAGCCAATAAGAAATCTTTTATTAGTATATTTCAAAAGTTCCTTATCCGTTGCTTTCCTTCCTATTTTCTTCTCATAATCGGCAATACTTATATTAACTATATCGTTAAAAAATTTTAATCTTGCATTGTATATTAATTTATAAAATTCATCAGGATTTTGTTGGTTAAGTCGTTGTAACGTTACTGTTCCAACAATTCCGTCTGTTGTTACCGAAAGCAAGCGTTGTGGAATTGTTATTCCATAATAACCTGACCCCCAAACCCAATCAACCAAGATATTTGCAATCTTTTGTGAATTAATCTTATCTGCTTGCCACCTGTTCCAATAAAAAGGTTTTAAAATGCTATCCCTTACATCTGCATCAGTTATTAATTTTAAATCTTCGACATCTATATTGCCGTCTTTATTAATATCATAACCTTGAGATTTCCAAGTAGATATGGTAACGCCTTTATTTGTCGCTCCTCCTGCATCTGCCGCATCATTTACAAAACCGCCTTCCCACTTTAAAATAAAAGGTAATAATTTATTTATATCTGCCATTATTCTTTGATTTCATTAATAGTTTCTTTAATCTCATGTATAACATTTTTAGTCGCAGAAATGCCATTTTTTATTTGTTTTTGCTTCTTCTTATCTGCACTTTCCCATACAGAATATGCTTCAACTCCTACGAGGGCAAAAGTTAATACCGCACTTATAAAAGGGAAATCCGGTTTATCAAATTCAACTAATACAAGGCAACTTATAATATCTAACAAAAACATTAAAAAAATAAGAGCATAATACAAAACCATTTTATCTGCCGTTTTCCTAAGCAGGTGGGATTGCGTAAAATCTCCATTTTTTTTTGATTTTCTTATTCCTGTTATCAAATCCATAAATATTGCAAATAAAAGGATTAACGAAAATATCAGGAATTCCGGAAATAAATTAAATATATTTTGATAATTTAGGCTCATTTGTTAAAGTTTTTTTATATTTTTATCTAATGTTTTTTCTTTTAAAATTTCTTCAATTGAAATGGAAATATCTTTAACAACAGGCTGCATATTAATTTCACCTGCATTTATTTTCCCAAACACAGCTCTATTAACTAATTCGCAAGTTGCGGATACAGAGATTGAATAAGTTGGTAATTTCTGGATTTCTATTAATGAAATTATAAGACTGTCGATTTCTTTGCTTTGTTTGATAATTAATTCTTTTTGAAACAAAATATCCTTTTTATTATGATAATTTGAATTTGCCAGAAATCCTGTTGAAATCGTTGCAGTAAAAGCTAATAAAGCTATTGAGATAAATAAAATAATCTTAAATCTACTCATCCTGATGGGCAATTAATACATGAGCCGATAGAAATAAAATGGCAGGATATTAAAAGAATTTTTATCGTGCTTGGATACGTTGTGAAAAAAAATGGTGGGATAATGGTTTATAATAACATATCAAATAGCAAATAATTATGCAACGAGAAGAAAGTCAAGCTATTATAAAGCGTTTTTTTGAGGCAATCTACGAGCTTAAGCGTAAAAAAGTAATACGAGGTAAACAAACTTTCACAAAGCGGTATAGTATAAATAATAGAAATCTATGGGTACTGGAGCAAAATCATGCAAGCGACATTATGCAGATTGCATGGTTGGGTTATTTGGTAAGCGATTATGGTATTTCTGCAGAATGGTTAATTTTAGGAGTTGAAAACATGTTTAAAGAAGAGCCACCGTCAAGGAAAAAATTTGTAAGGAGCAAAAATAAAAAAAATGTTTAGAATTCAAAAACATTGTCAATTTTTATTAGATAAAATAAATGGAAGTCCTGAAGCTAAAATCAGATATAGGGTTAAATGGGATAAAAAAATAGTTTCTTTTAGCTTGGGTTATAGAGTTGAAACTGATAAATGGAACTTGGAAGAACAAATCTGTAAAAAAAACACAACTCACACAAAAGATAAGTTTCAATCAAATGCAATAAACGCAAAAATTCATTTATTTGAAAATATTATAAATGAGATTTTTGAAAGATATGAATTTTTAGGAAGAATACCTTCAATAAGTGAGTTAAAAAATGATTTTAATCTTAAAATTGGAAAAACAAACAATAAATTTTTGATAGGTGGTTTTTTTGATGTATTTGATGAATTTATAAAATCAAGCGGATTTCTGAATAATTGGACAAAACCAACTTATCAAAAATTTAATTTAGTAAAAAATCATTTGTTTGAGTTTGATAATAAAATCACATTTGAAAATATCAATAATGAAAAATTACAGAATTTTATCCAATATCAAATAAATATTCCTTTCAAAAATACAACTATTGAAAAACATATATCTCTGATAAAATATTTCCTCCGCTGGTCAAAAAATAATAATTATTATGGTGGATTACTCCACGAGACTTTTAAACCTAAATTTAAAGGAGTTGATGGAAATCAAAAAGAAATAATTTATTTAACTTGGGAAGAATTAATAAATTTATATGATTTTAATTTTCAGGAAAATAAAAAATATCTTGAACGTGTTAGAGATGTTTTTTGTTTTTGTTGCTTTACAGGATTAAGATTTTCAGATGTAAAGAAATTAAAAAAAACAGACGTAAAAACTGATTATATTAACGTTATAACAAAAAAAACAGTCGATTTGTTGAAAATAGAATTAAACGATTATAGCAGAAAATTATTACAAAAGTATAAAGATATTAAATTAGAAGATGATAAGGCACTACCTGTGATAAGTAATACAAAAATGAATGAACATTTAAAAGAACTAGGAAAAATGGTAGGAATAAACGAGCAACAGCGGATAGTTTATTTTATAGGCAATCAAAGATTTGAAGAAACTTATCCAAAATATAAACTCTTAACAACCCACACAGGAAGGCGGACATTTGTCGTGAATTCTTTTTATCTCGGAATTCCAGCAGAAGTAATTATGAAATGGACAGGGCATAGCGATTATAATTCAATGAAACCATATATAAAAATCGTTGATGAATTGAAAAAATCCGAAATGAATAAATTTAACAGAAAATAGGGGACAGACGTATTTTATGGGGAGAAGCAAAAATAAAATCTAAAAAACAAGAACAAAATAAATAAAAATAATTAAATTTGTAATCAAAAAAAGCGATGGAAAATGAAATAATAACATA